>NZ_LMMH01000002.1:0-162975 GCF_001422185.1 Sphingomonas sp. Leaf257 | reverse complement strand
CCCGAGCACCTTGAATGCCCAGGACAACCGCCAAGCCGCCGCCCGCATGTCCCTTCATCTAACCTACAATGTCAAAGAGCCCGACAACAAATACCGGCGCGTCTTCCACCCCTAAACCTTTCGGTCTAGAGACCCAGAGCGCCAGCATCTCAATGCCAGTACCGCAACCCCGAAGCCGCCTCAGCGACCCGCTCCGTTGCGGTGACATCCCTCTAGGCGGGGTCACCCCGAACCGTCAACAGCCGATTTTCATTTTTCCGTAAAAATTCGACAAAGACGCCGTTTTTCAGTGGTTTGGCCGACAGTATTTCCGGTATCCGCTCCGGAACCATATGCCCGGTGGGACGTGCCTCCTCGAATCACAGGCCTGAAAGGCCGGGAATCACGGACAGAATCACAGCGCCCGATATGGCAGGGGCGCCCTTTCCCTTCGGAAAGGACGCCCCCGATCATAGGACGGTAGAGAATCAGGCGTTCAAAGACGGCCGACCGTCACCGGCCGATCCTCGGTCCGCTTGAGCGGATTGGTGAGCGGCAGGGTGAACGGTGCCGCCGCGATCTCGAACACATCGCCTTCCTGGGTACGGATGCCGTCCGAGAAGGAGAGCGTCGCCGTGCCGAAGAAATGGACATGCACGTCCCCCGGACGACGGAACAGCGCATATTTGAAATGGTGATGCTCAAGATTCGCCAAGCTATGCGACATATTCGCCTCGCCCGACAGGAATGGCTTTTCCCAGATGGTCCGACCCTCGCGCGCCACCTTGCTGGTGCCCTCGATATGGTCGGGCACCTCGCCGAGCAGCAGTTCGGCCCCCAGCGCGGCGGGGCGCAGCTTGCTGTGCGCCAGCCAGAGATAGTTGTGACGCTCGGTCACATGATCCGAAAATTCGTTGGCGAGGCACAGGCCCAGGCGATGCGGGGTGCCGTCGGGCCCGATCAGATAGATGCCCGCCAGTTCGGGCTCTTCGCCGCCATCCTGCGCGAACGCCGGCATTTCCAGCGCCTCGCCGGGGCCGACCAACTGCGAGCCGTCCCCCTTGTAGAACCATTCCGGCTGCTGGCCGACCTGGCCTTCGCCAGGCTTGCCGCACTCGACGCCTTCCAGGAACATGCGCATCGAGTCGGTCTGGTGCGCAGCGGCCGCGGCATCGCGGTGCATCTTGTCGCGCCCCTCGGCCGAGCCGAGATGGGTCAGGCCGGTGCCGGTCATGACGCAATGCGCGGGATCGGCGTGGTCGATCGGCGCGATCAAATGCCCCGCCGCCAGTTCGGCCGCCAGATCGACGCTTTCCCCCTGCCCGCAAGCCAGCGCGGTATCGAGCAGCGAGCGGCCTTCCGCGATCGCACGCTGGGCGAGCGCAATGACGCTCTCGACGCCCGGCACGAACGCGGCCTGGTCGCCGCGCGCCAGAATGACCGAGCGCTCACCCGAGGGCGCGCGGTGCTGCAACAAACGATCAGCCATCAAATCCTCCCCTGATATCTTTTCAACTAGAAGGGGCGCGGACCCTGATCCGGCCCGCGCCCCGTCATTCCTTAACCCGGCTGGCCATCGACCAGGCGGGGCAGCGTGCCCGCAGCTTCATCCTTCAGATCCTGCGGCAGCAGCGCGGCCGCCAGGTTCTGGTACGACACCGGCCGCAGATAACGGTCGATCGCCAGGCTGCCGACCGAGGTCGTGCGCGCGTCCGAGGTCGAGGGGAACGGCCCGCCATGGACCATCGCATGCGCGACTTCCACGCCGGTCGGCCAGCCATTGGCGAGGATACGGCCCGCCTTGCGCTCGAGCACCGGCACCAGCCGCGCGGCCATATCGGTATCGCCCTCGTCCATCTGAATCGTCGCGGTCAGCTGGCCCTCTGCAGCCTTGAGCACGGCGATCAGTTCCGCCTCGTCGCGGCAGCGGACCAGGATCGACGATGCGCCGAACACTTCATGGCCCAGTGCCTCGTCGGCGAGGAACGCCTCGGCCGTGGTCTGGAAGAAGGCGGCGCGACCGGCGGTGATGCCCTCGCCCACCTTGCCCTGCGCGATCGTCTCGACCTTGTCATGGCTGGCGAGCGATTCGGTGCCCTTGGTGTAGGCGGCATGGATGCCCGGCGTCAGCATGGTCTGCGCCGCCGCCTCGGGCAGTGCGGTACGCGCCGCCTCGACGAATGCGTCCAGCCCCTCGCCCTCGATGGCGAGCAGCAGGCCCGGATTGGTGCAGAACTGCCCGGCGCCCATGGTCAGCGAACCGACGAACGCGGTGCCCAGCGCCGCGCCGCGCGCCTTCAGCGCCTCGGGCATCAGCACGACCGGGTTGATGCTCGACATTTCGGCATAGACGGGGATCGGCACCGGGCGTTCCTGCGCGATCTTGACCAGCGCCAGGCCGCCCGCGCGCGAGCCGGTGAAGCCGACCGCCGCGATGCGCGGATCGCGGACCAGCGCCGCACCCAGTTCGTTGCTCGGGCCGGTCAGGTGGCTGAACACGCCCTTGGGCAGGCCACAGGCTTCGACCGCCCGCTCGATCGCGGCGGCGACCAGCGCGCCGGTCTGCGGATGGGCGGGATGGCCCTTGACCACGACCGGGCAACCGGCGGCCAGCGCCGAGGCGGTGTCGCCACCGGCGGTCGAGAAGGCGAGCGGGAAGTTCGATGCGCCGAACACTGCGACGGGACCCAGCGGCACCATGCGCAGGCGCAGGTCGGGGCGCGGCAGCGGCTGGCGGTCGGGCATGGCAGGGTCAATACGAACCTGCAGATAGGCCCCAGCGCGCAGCACCTTGGCGAACAGGCCCAGCTGGCCGACGGTGCGGCCACGCTCGCCCTCCAGACGGGCACGCGGCAGGCCGCTCTCGCGCATCGCCGCCTGGATCAGGTCGTCGCCGATGGCCATGATCTCGGCACCGATCTTGTCGAGGAACGCGGCGCGCTCCTCACGGCTGGTGGCGCGATAGACGTCGAACGCCTCCTCCGCCGCGGCGCAGGCTGCCTCGACATCGGCCGGTCCGTGCACCGCAAAGGCGTCGCCCACCGGCTGGCCGGTGGCGGCGTCGATCGAACGGAAATCGGTCATAGGGGAAGCTCCTTTATATTACTCCGACATATTAGTTTGACGGAGCGATGGCAATGTTAAAGGTTGTGGGTAAGGATGGGGGCGGAGAGGTACGATTGATGAGTGACAGCATGACGAACGGCGACGCGCCGCCCGAAACCGTCGGAGAGATGGGGTCTGACGAGGCCGCCCCCAAGGCCCGGCGCGGCACCGGCCGTCGCCTGCATGGCGCGATCGCGCACAAATTGGGCGCGGCGATCGTCTCGGGCGAGTATCGACCCGGCGACACGCTGTCGGGGGAAGTCGCCTTTTCCGAAGCGCTCGACGTGTCTCGCAGCGCATACCGGGAAGCGGTGCAGGTGCTGAGCGCCAAGGGGCTGGTCGAAAGCCGACCCAAGACCGGCACGCGTGTCCTGCCGCGCAGCCGCTGGAACCTGCTCGACCCCGATGTGCTGGCCTGGGCCTTTTCGGGCGAGCCGGACATTCACTTCGTGCGCAGCCTGTTCGAACTTCGCGCCATCGTCGAGCCTGCCGCAGCCCGGCTGGCGGCCGAGCGTCGTGACAAGACCGACCTGAAGGACATGCGCGACGCCCTGGGGGCGATGCGCCGTCATACGCTGGCCACCGATGCGGGGCGGGCCGCCGACCGGGACTTCCACAATGCGGTGCTCTCCGCGACGCGCAACGACGCGCTGGTCGTGCTGTCCGCCAGCATCGGCGCGGCGGTCGCCTGGACCACCCAGTTCAAGCAGCGGTCGCGCGCGCTGCCCCGCAATCCGGTGCCCGACCATGTGAAGGTCTATGACGCGATCGCCGCGGGCGATGTCGAGGCGGCGGGAGAGGCGATGCGGCTGCTCGTCGATCTGGCGCTGGAGGATACGCGCAGCGCGATGGAGGGATAAAAGGCCCGCTCCCGCGAAGGGAGCGGGCCACCCGAGACGCCGGGTTCGGGAATGAGAGTTTTCCGGCCGAATCGCCATTCTGTGATGCTTTTTCCCTCCCTCGCCCCTCATTGAGGGGAGAGGGTTGCGCAGACTTGGTCTTTGCGAAAGCAAAGGCTTAGTCGGAGCTGGGTGAGGGGTGCTGCGTTCGCATGTGCGAGCGCGCGAGCCGAAGGCTCGCTCAACCCCTCACCCAAGCTGCGCTAGCCAGCACGCTGGCAAGCTCCGCTAACCCTCTCCCCTGTCCAGGGGAGAGGGGAAAGAAGAATTCAAATCGCCGCGCGGTGGACCAGCTTGGCGGGAACGGTCACCCGGAAGGTGAAGATGTCGCCTGCCTGGAGCTGCTCGGCCAGTTGCTCTTCCGACAGGCCCTGCCGCGCGGTGGTGGCATAGGCGGTGCGGCCATCGGGGCCGCCCAGCGCGATCTTGGTGATGTTGGACACGGGGAAGCGAACCTCGTCGGTCAGCACGCCGTCCGGGCCATAGCGCCGTGCGGCCCAGCCGCCGAAGAAGCCGACCCACACGCCACCCTCGGCATCGCAGATCGCGCCATCGGGATGGCCGTCCGCATCGCCGAACCGCGCGAACTCGGTCGCGGGGCCGAGCGTGCCGTCACCCAGGATCGGATGCGCCAAAATGACCTTGCCCAGCGTATCGACATGATAGAGCGTCGAGTCGTCCGGCGAGATGGCGGGACCGTTGGTGATGCACACCGCATCCGCACTGGTCGGCGTGACCAGACCGGCGGCCCATTGAAACAGGCGGCCCGACAGCGAGGTCTCGTCATTGTCCATCGTGCCGAACCAGATCCGCCCCTGCCCGTCGACACAGGCATCGTTCAGGCGATTGGCGGGCAGATGCGTATCGACCTCGGCCAGCCGTTCGAAACCGCCGGTCGCAGGATCGAAGTGATGCGGCCCCGACTTCAGCCCGGCGACGAAACCGCCGCGCTGCGCCGGGACGATCCAGCCGACCATTTCGGGCGAGGCCCAGTGATCGAGCGTGCCGACAGCCGGATCATGGCGGTAGATGCGCTGCTGCTTGATATCGACGAACCAAAGCGCGTCATCGACCCAGATCGGGCCTTCGCCCAGCGTCGCACCCACGGTCAGGCAATGTTCGGCCTGCTGCATCACTCTCTCCTTGCTCTCGCCCGGTTTGTTACCGCCAACCGGCGTCGATGAAATAATCGTGGCCGGTGCACATCTTCGCATCGTCCGACGCGAGGAACAGCACCAGGGCCGCGACGTCCGACGGCTGGATACGCCCGTCGAGGCACTGGGCCGCGACGATCTCCGCCTCTCCTTCGGGGGTATACCATTTTTCCTGGCGCGGCGTCTGCACATTGCCCGGCACGATGGTGTTCACGCGGATATTCTCGCGCCCCAGATCGCGCGCGAGGCTGCGGGTCAGCCCTTCGATCGCGGCCTTGCAGGTCTGGTAGAGGACCAGGTCGTTCAGACCCAGATGCCAGCTGATCGACCCGAAGTTCAGGATCGCGCCGCCGCCTGCCCGCTTCATCGCGGGGATTACCGCCTGCGCGGCGAAGAACTGGTGGCGCAGATTGACGTTCAGCCGCTCGTCCCAATAGGCCGGGGTGACGTCCTCGATGCTGTGGCGATCGTCATTGCCCGCATTGTTGACCAGGATGTCGACACCGCCCAGCGCCTCTTCCAGATCGGCGAAGATCGCCTTCAGGCTGTCGAGGTTGGTCAGGTCGCAGTGGCGCTGGATCGGCGCATGACGCGCATCGGGGGTCAGCCGGTCGACGAGCGCCTGGGCCGCATCCTCGGCAATGTCGACGAACGCGACGCGCGCGCCCTGCGCCACGAACGCCTCGACCAGCCCCTCGCCTATCCCCGAGCCGCCGCCCGTCACGATGACGCGCTTGTCGATCAGGCTGGGGTAGCGCGCGACCATGTCGGTCGCGGCACTGGTCTTCTGCAACATGGAAGTCTCCGTCACAACAGGCCGCGCTTGGCCAGGTTGCGCATCAAATCGCCCAGACCGAAGGTCCAGGCGGGGGCATCGGCCGAGGTCATCACGGGATTGACCAGCGTGCCGAGGCGCGGATTGGTGATGACGACCGTGTCGCCGACCTTATGGGTGAAGCCACGGCCCGGCTCGTCGCGGTCCTGGGTCGGCGCGAACAGCGTGCCGAGGAACAGGACGAGGCCGTCCGGATAATGATGCTCGCTGAGCGCCTGACCGAGCAGATCCTCGGGGTCACGGCTGATCTGGTCCATCGAGCTGGCGCCCTCCAGCACATAGCCGTCGGTGCCGGTGATGGTCAGCTTGACCTCGCTCGACCGGACATCGTCCATGGTGAAGCCGTCGTCGAACAGGCGGACGAGCGGGCCGAGCGAGCAGGACGCATTATTGTCCTTCGCCTTGCCGAGCAGCAGCGCCGAGCGCCCCTCGAAATCGCGCAGATTGACGTCGTTGCCCAGCGTCGCGCCGACCGCCTTGCCATGGGCATCGGCGACCAGCACCACTTCCGGCTCCGGGTTGTTCCAGGTCGAGTCGGAGCGGACGCCGACCGGCATCCCCCATCCCACCGTCGACAGCACCGGCGACTTGGTGAAGATCTCCGCATCCGGGCCGATCGCGACCTCCAGATATTGCGACCACAGACCTTCGGCGATCAGCGCGTCCTTCAACTGCGCCGCTTCGGGCGAGCCGGGTACGACCGAGCGGATATTGCCACCGAGTGCCGACTCCAGCGTGCCGCGAAGACCCGCCGCCTTGGCATGGTCGCCGCGCGCGCGCTCCTCGATCACGCGTTCCAGCGCGGACACGGCGAAGGTCACGCCCGCCGCCTTCACGCATTGCAGGTCGATCGGCGACAACAGCCGATGGGCCGCGCCCGCTTCCGGCGACAGGTTCAGATCGGCCAGTTCGCCCAGCGCCTCGCCCTGCGATGCCTCGACCGTGCCGCTCGCCAGCAGCGCCGAGACGGTGGGGGCTACGCGGCTCATGTCATAGACCTGGCCGTTCTCGACCAGGATCGGGCAAGGCCCCTCGCCCCGGTCAATCCGGCCGACAAAGCGTCCGTCGCGCCAATCGTCCGGCAAAGCGCCCATCAGGTCGGTATGATTGCTGGCCATAATTCCTCTCCGCAGATTTGTTAGCGGTATCGATTGCTGTCCGGTTCAGGTCAAGGGGGCCCGGGTCGGCCGCCCCGTTCTGGGGCGTTCCACAAATGCAGCGTGTTCAAATCCCGCCTGTACCCGTCTAGGACTTGGGCGACGGCCCCTTCTCCTCGGCGGCGGCCAGTGCACAGGAATCGCATGCGTATCGAAGATCCCGCGTTCACCGTTACGATGGACGATCGGTACATCATCCACGTTCGCGCACACGGCCCGTGGTCTCCCGAAATCGCCAATCGCTACTGGCTGGCCTTCAAGCCCTTTCTCGACGAATCGCGCCGCCAGCTGGGATATGCCAAGGCGTTGATCGATCGGCGGGGTGCCCCCATCATGTCGATGGCCATGGTGCAGGCCATGCGCGACGGGATCGTCGCCCATTATCATCCCGACGATCGCCTGGCCCTGGTCGTCGATTCCAGCCCGCTGAAATTGCAGGTTCGGAAAAACTACCCGCTCGCGCATCTCGACGCCTTCCTGTCGCACGATGCCGCCCTGGCCTGGCTGCAGAATCACTGAACCCGATCGGTCGACCGGCCGGGCGGGATGATCCGCCCGGCCGGTCGACCTGATCATCAGTGCCCGTATCAGTGGTTGTCGCGCGGCAGACCCTGGGTCTGGGCGATGCGCTGATACTTCTCGGCGCCTTCCAGGATCGCGCCGGTCGACATCTGACCGACCACCGAACGCTGGATTTCCTGCCACGGGGTCTGCGAGGCCGGGTATTTATACCCGCCCGCCGCCGCCAGGGTCTTGCGACGCTCGGCCAGTTCTTCCTCGGAGATGAGGATGTTGGCGCTCCCCGTGTTCAGGTCGATACGCACCCGGTCACCGGTCTGGATCAGCGCCAGGCCGCCCATCGCCGCCGCCTCGGGGCTGGCGTTCAGGATCGAGGGCGATCCCGACGTACCCGACTGACGGCCGTCACCGATGCAGGGCAGCGAATGCACGCCCTCGGTGATCAGATAGGCGGGCGGACGCATGTTGACGACTTCCGCCGCGCCCGGATAGCCGATCGGCCCCGCGCCGCGCATGAACAACAGCGTTTCGGGCGTGATGCCGGTCGCGGGATCGTCGATCCGGTGGTGATAATCCTCCGGCCCGTCGAACACGACCGCCGGACCTTCAAAGGCGTTCAGGTCGTCGGGGTTGGACAGATAACGCTCGCGGAATTCGGGCGAGATCACGCTGGTCTTCATGATCGCGGCGTCGAACAGATTGCCCGACAGCACGATGAAGCCCGCCTCCTCGACCAGCGGCTGGGCGAAGGGACGGATGACCTTTTCGTCCTCGATGGCGACGCCACGGCAATTCTCGCCCATGGTCTTGCCGTTGACGGTCAGTGCGTCCTCGTGGATCAGCCCCTGCTCGATCAGCTGGTTGACCACGGCGGGCACGCCGCCCGCACGGTAATAATCCTCGCCCAGATACTCGCCCGCAGGCTGCAGGTTGACGAGCAGCGGCACCTTGTGCCCCTCGCTCTCCCAGTCCTGCACGGGCAGGTCGACGCCGATGTGACGCGCGATGGCGGCGAGGTGGATCGGCGCGTTGGTCGAACCGCCGATCGCCGAGTTGACCTTGATCGCATTGTGGAACGCGTCCTTGGTCAGGATCTCGGAGGGCTTCAGATCCTCGTTCACCATCTCGACGATGCGCTTGCCGGTGAGGTACGCGACTTCCTGGCGATCGCGATACGGCGCGGGGATCGCCGCCGAACCCGGCAGCGACATGCCGAGCGCCTCGGCCAGCGAGTTCATCGTGGTCGCGGTGCCCATGGTGTTGCAATAGCCGGTCGAGGGGGCCGACGACGCGACCAGGCGGATGAACTCCGCATCGTCGATCTCGCCCGCCGCCAGCATCTGGCGCGCCTTCCACACGATGGTGCCCGAGCCGGTGCGCTCGCCCTTGTGCCAGCCGTTGAGCATCGGGCCGACCGACAGCGCGATCGCCGGGATGTTGACCGTGGCGGCCGCCATCAGCATCGCCGGGGTCGTCTTGTCACAACCGATCGTCAGCACCACGCCATCGAGCGGATAGCCGTACAGCACCTCGACCAGCCCCAGATAGGACAGGTTGCGGTCAAGACCGGCGGTCGGGCGCTTGCCGGTTTCCTGGATCGGGTGGACCGGGAATTCCAGGACGATGCCGCCCATCTCGCGTACGCCTTCGCGAACGCGCTCGGCCAGCACCAGATGGTGGCGGTTGCAGGGCGAGAGGTCGGAGCCGCTCTGCGCGATGCCGATGATCGGCTTGCCCGACTGAAGCTCCTCCAGCGAAAGGCCGAAGTTCAGATAACGCTCCAGATAGAGCGCGGTCATGTCGATATTCTCGGGATTGTCGAACCAGGCGCGGCTGCGCAGCTTCTGGGTGGGCGTGTCGGTCATGTCAGGCTTTCGGTCAGCGAACGGTGGAGAAGCGATAGATCATGGTATGCCGGTAGGGCTTACCCGGATCGACGCGCGGGGAGACGAAGGACGGCTTGTTGGGCGAATCCGGGAATTTCTGCGGCTCCAGGGCGATGCCGTCACCCATGCGGTACAGATGGCCCTTCTTGCCGACATAGGTGCCGTCGAGGAAATTGCCCGTGTAGAATTGCACGCCCGGCTCGGTCGACAGCACTTCGAGCACGCGGCCCGAGGCGGGATCCTCCAGCCGCGCCGACAGCTGCGGCGTGGCGGTCAGCCCCTTGTCGAGCGCGAAGTTGTGGTCATAGCCCTGGCCGTAGCGGATCTGCTGGTCGTTGCCGTCGCGAATGCCGTCGGCGACGACGCGGGCCGCGCGGAAATCGAACACGGTGCCCGCAACCGGCTTCAGCTCGCCGGTCGGGATCAGCTTGGCATCGACCGGCGTGAAGGCGGCGGCCGGAATGGTCAGCTTGTGGAAGGTCGCGCCCAGCGGCGAACCTTCACCGTTCAGGTTGAAGATCGCATGGTTCGTCATGTTGATGACGGTCGGCTTGTCGGTCTTCGCCTCGAACGCGATGGTCAGCGACCCCGCCTCGTCCAGCGAATAGGTGACGGTGGCGTCGACCTTGCCGGGATAGCCCTGGTCGCCGTCCGCGCTGGTCAGCGCCATCACGACGCTGGCGGTGGCGCCGTCCTTCATCGACACGATCTTCCAAAGATTCTTGTCGAAGCCCTTGGTCCCGCCGTGCAGCGAGTTGACCTTGTCGTTCAGCGGCAGCTGATAGCTCTTGCCGTCCAGCGTGAAGCGGCCGCCCCCGATGCGGTTGGCGAAGCGGCCGACCGTCACGCCGAAGAAATTGGGATGATTCACATAATCCTCGGCCTTGTCATAGCCGAGCAGGACGTCGGCCAGCTTGCCGTCGCGGTCCGGGGCCATCACCGACTGAAGCGTCGCGCCATAGGTCAGGACGCGCGCCGACAGCCCGGCCTTGTTGGTCAGGGTCACCGTTTCGATGGCACCACCCTCGGCCGCATAGCCGGCGGGGGCGCGCTTTGCCTCGCTCGCGAGAGCGGCCGTGGAAGTCATTGCGGAGGTTACCGCTACCAATGTAAGAAAGCTCTTGATTGACGCCATCGACATGCCTCATCCCTCCGTCGCCAGACGCCATTGACGCGCCTTTTGTGTCACTATAGTCAGACAAAATATCAGGAGCAAGCCGGTCAACGAACATCTTTTGATGATGTTCGCCGGCGCGAAGGAGAGGATTTCATGGCCGCACCACCCGTCACGTCCCGCGCCAACGGCGCAACGCCTGTCGGGGGAAAGGCCGCGAACTACACGTCGGCGCTGACTCTCCTCGCCAGCCTGTTCTTCATGTGGGGCTTCATCACCGTCATCAACAACGTGCTGCTGCCGCATCTGCGGTCGGTGTTCGAGCTTGATTACGCCCAGACCACGCTGATCGAGTCGGTCTGGTTCATCGCCTATTTCTTCGCCTCCATCCCCTCGGCCAAGCTGATCGAACGCGTCGGCTATCAGAAGTCCATCGTCATCGGCCTGCTGATCATGGCGGCGGGTGCGCTGGGCATGACGCTGGCCGCCAGCCTGCCCTCTTACGGCGTGACGTTGGTCATGCTGTTCGTCATCGCCAGCGGCATCACGCTGCTCCAGGTGGCGGCCAACCCTTATGTGACCGTCATCGGCCCGCCCGAAACCGGCTCGTCGCGCCTCAACCTGGTGCAGGCGTTCAACTCGCTGGGCACCACGCTGGCGCCGCTGTTCGCCGGATATCTGATCCTCGGCCGCAGCCGCAGCGGCACCGCCGAGGCGGGCGCCGCGCTGACCCAGGCGCAGCGTTATGCCGATGCCCAGTCGGTCATCCTGCCCTATGCGCTGGTCGCCGTGGTGCTGGTCGTGCTGGCCATCATCATCGCGCGCTTCCCGCTGCCCGCCCTGGGTTCGTCGACGCAGCGCGCCGCCAAGGCCGAGCGCAAGCAGCATTCGCTGTGGAAGCATCGCAACCTGACGCTCGGCATCCCGACGATGATCGCCTATCTGCTCGCGGAAATCGGCGTCGCCAATCTGTTCATCAACTTCGTGTCGCAGCCCAACATCGCCGCCGTCACGCATGACCAGGCCTCGCGCTATCTGTCGCTGCTGTGGGGCGGCATGATGGTCGGTCGATTCTTCGGCAGCTTCGTGATGCAGAAGGTCGCGCCGGAACGCGTGCTGACCGTCTTCGCCTTCGGCGCGCTCGTCGTCGTCGCGATCGCCACCTTCACCACCGGGCCGATGGCGATGTGGGCGCTGATCGCGGTGGGCCTGTTCCATTCGATCATGTTCCCGACCATCTTCACCCTCGCCATCCGTGGCCTGGGTCCGCTAACCGAGGAAGGCTCGGGGCTGATGATCATGGCGATCGCCGGTGGCGCACTCGTCGTCGTTCAGGGCTGGCTGGCCGATCATTACGGCCTGCAGAACTCGTTCTTCCTGACCATGGCGTGCGAGGTCATCGTGCTCGCCTATGCGCTGTGGGGGTCGAAGCCCGCCAATATCTTCCCGGATGAAGACGCCGCGTAAACCGGCCCATCGGGGAATAAGACCAAGGGGGCGGTGCCGCGAGGCGCCGCCCCTTTTGCATGAGGAGGGGCTCGGGGTTTCGCCATCGCACCCGATCTGGTAATGTTACACCGTAACACGAACGATCGAAGATGATGCGCATGATCCCCATGGCCGATACCGCCCCGCCCCGTCCCCTACCCCGGCCCTTGCCCCTGCCCGATCATGTGCGGATCGACAGCGACTCCACGGTATTGGCGACGATCGATCAGCCGCAGGTGACGCTGGCCGTCTGGGAGCGTCCCTCTCCCCTGCCCGCCCCCGCTCTTGCCGATTTTCCGACGATCCGCTTCGCCGCGAACACACAGGGCGTCGCCGCCAAGGTCCGCGACGCGCTGGCAGGCCTTTCCCCTGAGCCGTGGCACGAGACGCTGGCCGCCGATGTCGCACGGCTGGCGATGCTCTACGCGACCTGGACCGGCGAGGAGCGGGTGGAGGTGCGGATCGAGCGTGTCACGGGCAACGGCTGCTGGAAATTCCACGCCGATTATGTCGGCCTGCGGCTGATCACCACCTATTGCGGACAGGCGACCCAGTGGCTGCCCCAGGATGCGCCCGACGAAACCGCCCCGCGCGCGCTGGCGGCGGGCGATGTCGGCCTGTTCAAGGGGCGCGAGCGTGCGGGCGACCGGGCGATCATCCACCGCTCGCCGCCGATCGCGGGGACCGGCGAGGACCGGCTGCTGCTCGTCATCGACGCGCCCTGGCCGGAGGCGGATGCGTGACCAGCCTGACCCTGCCCCATGATGCCGTGCGCAGGCACTCCACGCCCGTCTCCGCCGCCGCGCGGCTGGCGAGCATCGATGCGGTCCGGGGGCTGGTCATGGTCATCATGCTGCTCGACCATGTGCGGGATACCTTGTGCACGCATTGGGCCGTGGGCGACCCGATGGACGCGCACCTCGTCGCCCCCGCCCTGTTCTTCAGCCGGACACTGGCCTCGCTCTGCGCGCCGACCTTCATCGCGCTGACTGGCCTGTCGGCCTGGCTTTATGGCCAGACGCACAGCCGCGCGGAGACCAGCCGCTTCCTCCTGACGCGCGGCCTGTTCCTGATGCTGCTGGAGCTGACGCTGGTCGGCTTTGCCTGGTCGGCGCGGTTCCCGCCCCAGACCATCTGGTTGCAGGTGATCTGGGCGATCGGTGTGTGCATGATCGCGCTCGCCGGGCTGATCCACCTGCCGCGCGGCGCGGTGGCGGCGATCGGGCTGGCGATCGTGGCGGGGCATAATCTGCTCGACCCCATCGCCTTCGCGCCCGACAGCCCCTGGTTCAAGCCCTGGGCGCTGATCCACAAGCGCAGCGCGTTCGAATGGATGGGGATCACCATCAAGACGACCTATCCGGTGCTGCCCTGGATCGGGGTGATCGCGCTGGGCCATGCGATCGGACCATGGTTCACCCGCCCGGCCGGGGAGCGGCAACGCTGGCTGGCGGCGCTTGGGCTGGGGCTGATCCTGGGTTTCGTCCTGTTGCGGACGATCAACGGCTATGGCGATGCGCCCTGGGCCATGGTGCCGGGCGACCCTCTGCGCAGCGTGATGAGTTTTCTCGCGCTGACCAAATATCCGCCGTCCTTGCTGTTCCTGCTGTCCACCCTGGGCGTCGCGGCGCTGTTGCTCGCCCTGTTCGAGGGGCGGAGCGGGCCGATCGCGCGCAAGCTGGCGGTGATGGGCGGCGCGCCGATGGGCTTCTATCTGCTCCACCTCTATGTGCTGCGCGGCCTGTATCTGGGCGCGGTGGCGATCTGGGGCACCAATCAGGGGCAGGTGTTCGGCCTGCCCTCGGTCGGGGCGATGTGGCTGGTCTATCTGCTGCTGATCGTGCCGCTTTATTACCCGACCAAATGGTTCGCCGACCTGAAGCGCCGCCGCCGCGACCTGCGCTGGCTGCGCTATTTCTGACCCTTGATTCCTCCCCTGGAAGGCGAGGAATATCAGAACCAGGTCCGGATACCCAGCGCCAGCGCGGCCCCGCCGCCGCTGGCGGGTCCATAGCGGCGTTCCCAATGGACCCCGACATAGGGCGCGAATTCGCGGGCTATCTCGTAGCGCAGGCGTAGGCCCAGTTCGAGGTTGGAGACGCCCGCCGCGATCTGCTGGTCGGCTATGTCCTGCGCGGCGAAGTTCACCTCGATGCGCGGTTGCAGGATCGCGCGCTGGGTGAGGCGCTGGTCGACCCAGGCTTCGGTACGGGCCAGCAGCTCGCCCTTGTCCGACAGGAAAAGCGCGCCCTCGACATCGAACCAATAGGGGGCCAGCCCTTCGACCCCGACCACGGCATAGGTCCGCCGTGCAAGCCGCCCGACATCCTGCCGCACGCCCGCCTGCAAATTCCAATAGGGATCGATCGCCCTGGAATAGAGCGCCTGCACCTCCGCCGAGCCGATCCGGTCGCGGAACGTGCCCTCGCCCTCGGTCTTGACGACCAGCCGGTGGATGTCGCCGCCGAACCAGCCCTCCCCGTCCCAGCGATAGCCGTCGCGCCCGTCACGGACCTGCACCTCGGCCAGGTTGAACAGGATCTGCGAAAAGCGCATGCCGCCATGCTCCATCCGCATCTGCCGGTTGGCGGCGGCCACGGCGGCGGGATCGTAGAAGCGGTCGGCGGCGCGATCGGTCGGAGCGGGAGGTGGCGGCGCGGAACCGACGGATTGCTGGGGCATGGCGCCATGCCCCATCGTCCCGTGGTCCATCGCCCCGTGGTCCATCGCCCCGTGGTCCATCGCCATGCCCCCCGGCATGGATTCCGTCTCCGGCTTGGCCTGGCAATGCCCCATGGCGGCATGTTCCGCCGAGCAGGCAGGGGAAGCCCCCTCCTTCGGCATCCCGGCCATGCCGGGCATCGGGTCGGGCTTGCCATCCGCCGGGGTGCAATGCCCCATCGCCGCATGTTCGGCCGAACAGGCCCGCACAGTCGCACGAGCCTTTTTCGGCGCGGGCTTGACCACCCGGCGCTTGACCGCCTTGCGCGGGACCGCGGCGGGTTTGGCCGGAGCCATGGTCATGCCGGGCATCGTCATGCCGGGCATCATGTGATGATGCTGCCCCATCGGATCGGCGAGCATCAGCAGCGGGAAGGGGATCATGCCGCCGCTCCCTTGTCCGCGTCGCGCCGGACGGTGACGACCTGCATCATGCCCGCATGCATGTGATAGAGCATGTGGCAGTGGAACGCCCAGTCGCCCTCGGCATCCGCCGTCAGGTCAAACGTCGCGGTGCCGCCCGGCGCGACATTGACGGTGTGCTTGCGCGGGGCATGGTCGCCATGCCCCGTCACCAGCTCGAAGAAATGGCCGTGCAGGTGGATGGGGTGTGCCATCATCGTGTCGTTGACCAGAGTCACGCGCACCCGCTCGCCCAGCCGGAACGGGATCGGCGCGGTCACGGCGTTCAGCTTCACCCCGTCGAACGCCCACATATAGCGCTCCATATTGCCGGTCAGATGGATGGTCAGCGCGCGCGACGGCGTGCGGGTGTCGGGATTGACCTTGGCACTCATCAGATCGCGATAGGTCAGGACGCGGTGTCCGACATCCGCAAGCCCCTGGGGCGGCTCACCGGTGCGGTCGACCGGCATCGGCGCGACCGTCTGGACGACCGGCGTGCGCGGCAGGCCGGGCGCGTTGGCGAAGTCGCGCATCTTATGGCTCATCTGGCCATGATCCATCTGGCCGTGATCCATTTGACCATGATCCATTTGACCATGGTCCATTTGGCCATGGTCCATCCGGGGCGTGGCATTCGGCTGGCAATGCCCCATTGCGGCATGTTCGGGGGAACAGCCGCCCGCCATGGCGCCGTGCTCCATGCCCCCCATCCCCATATCCTTCATCGTCGCCAGCGGCCGGGGGCGTAGCGCAGGCACGGGCGCGACCATGCCCATCCGGGGCGCCAGCGTCCCCCGCGCCATGCCCGATCGATCCCAGGTTTCGGCGACCAGCGTATAGGCGTGGTCCTCGGTCGGCGTGACGATCAAGTCATAGGTCTCGGCCACCGCGATCTGAAGCTCGTCGACCGTCACCGGCCGCACATCCTGCCCATCGGCCTGTACGACGGTCAGCGTCAGGCCGGGGATGCGGACGTTGAAGTTGGTCATTGCCGAGGCGTTGACCAAGCGCAGCCGTACCCGCTCGCCAGGGGTAAAAAGCCCGGTCCAATTGTCCGCCGGACCATGACCGTTGACCAGATAGCGATAGGTCGACCCCGTCACGTCGGACACATCGCTGGGGTCCATCCGCATCCGGCCCCAGTCCAGCCGTTCGCGCAAGGGCTGGTCCTTGCCCGTCAGCAGCCCGGCCAGCGTCTGCTTCTGGTAATTGAAATAACCGCCCTGCATCTTCAACCGGCGAAAGATCGCATGGGGGTGAAGCGGGCTGTGATCGGACAGCAGCACGACATGCTCGCGGTCCGATGCGATAGTGTCCGCCCCGGCGGGATCGATCACGATCGGGCCGTACAGCCCTTCCTGCTCCTGCAATCCCGAATGGCTGTGATACCAATAGGTCCCGGCCTGGACGACGGGGAACTCATAGGTGAAGCGCCCACCCGCCGGAATGCCCGGAAAGCTGATCCCCGGCACCCCGTCCATCTGAAAGGGCAGCAGCAGCCCGTGCCAGTGGATCGAGCTTTCCTCGTCCAGCGCATTGACCACGGTGATCCGCACCCGCTGCCCCTCGCGCAGGCGGATCAGCGGGGCGGGGGCCGATCCGTTGATGCCAATCGCATGATAGGGCTTGCCGTCGATCATCATATGCTGGCGCGCGATGGTCAGGGTGATGTCGGGGCCGGTCAACTCGGCCCGCGGCCCGGTATGGGCCGACAGGCCATGGCCCTGCGCCCAGGCAGGCAGTGCGGGCAAAGCGGCAAGCGAGGTCAGGCCGACGCCCCCGGCCAGAAGGTCACGGCGGCGTATCGCGGTCGTCGGGTCGATCATGCCCCCTTATACGCATGGAGGCGGCCCACCCCTCACCCCGCCCCTTATCCGGTCTGCTCGCGCAAGGCGGCACGGGCGCGGCGTATGCGAAGCTCGACCGCCTTGCTGCTCAGGCCCAGCGCCTCGGCCGCCTCGGCCTGGCTCAATCCCTCGACCGCACAGAGGATCAGCGGCTCGCGCAACGCGGCGGGCAAGGCATCGAGCGCGGCCAATGTGCGCGCCAGCGAATCGCGCTCGATCGCCGCCGCCTCGCCCCCGATCCGGTCGTCGGCGACCTCTGCCGCCGCCTCGACCGGCAGAACCCGCGCCAGCATCGCGCGCACCCGTCGCCGTCGCGCCCAGTCCCGGCATTTGTTGAGCGCGATCCGGCTGAGCCAAGCGCGCAAGCTCCGTGTCTGATCGAACCGGCCCAGCGCGCCATGCGCCGCGACAAAACTCTCCTGCACCAGATCCAGCGCCTCGTCGGCGTCGCGGACCTGGGCCAGGATCAGACGATAGAGCGCGGCTTTGTGCCGCGTGACGATCGCCGCATAGGCACCCGGCCGCCCGCCGATCGCCAGCGCGACCAAATCGCCGTCCGCCAGCCCCGCCAGATCGCGCTCCCCCACGCGCTCGGCTATCGGCCTGTGTCGGTCAGCTTGGCCGCCACCAGCCGGTCGAAGATCGCCGCTTGATCGGGGCGAAGGAGGCGACGCATCGCAAAGACATGCGCCAGCGTCGCCTTTTGCAGATCGCCCATGCTGTGATGCACCGCGTCGATGGCTTGCGAGACCTGCGGCCCGTCGCGATGCTCGGCCTCGATCGCGGCGGCCAGCCGGGCATTGTCACCACGCAACCGCGCCTCCAGCCCGGCGCGCCGTGCCGCGAACTGCGCCTCCAGCCGGTCGAGCGCGATTCGCTGGTCCGGGTCGAGCGCGATGTCGCGGTGGACTAGCATATGGATGTCGCTCGCCCGTGGCTCGGCGGGCATCAGCAACTGGCACCCGATCGCCACCCCCGCCAGCGCCGCGACGAACGCGATCACCAGGGTCAGCAGGTTCCGCCGCATCGCCCCGCTCATCGGCCGAGCAACAAGGTCGAGGGCGCCAGTCCCGTATCGAGCGCAGCGACCTCCACCGGCCGCGCTCTCGCCTCGCTGCGCCCGGCCACCACCCCGCCGCCGACGATCCCCAGCATCAGCGCCGCGCCGCCTGCCAGTGCCAGCCCCCGAACCGACAGACCGCCTGTCTCCGACCCTCCCGCATCGATCGCGGCCGCCA
The DNA here is from genome assembly GCF_001422185.1 of Sphingomonas sp. Leaf257. Classification (NCBI taxonomy): domain Bacteria; kingdom Pseudomonadati; phylum Pseudomonadota; class Alphaproteobacteria; order Sphingomonadales; family Sphingomonadaceae; genus Sphingomonas; species Sphingomonas sp. Leaf257. The sequence goes on along the minus strand of NZ_LMMH01000002.1, from coordinate 144,628 downwards.
CCCGTCGCTCCAGCGCATCCAGGGTCGCGGGCGGGGTGCTGTGCGCCAATCGGGCAAGATCGCGGTCGAACAGGTCGGTCATCATGAAACCATTACGCAAAAACGGTGGCCGTCCCTCATGGGGCGGATAGGATCAGCATATGGACATGGCCACGCTTCGCAACATCGCCGCTTTCGCGCCCATCCTGGCCGCGCCCGATTTCGTGACGGGCGCATGGACCGAGCCTCGGCGATCCGCCGAGGGGGTCATCTCCATGGCCTGGTTCAACCTCTCCGAGCCCGCCTCCGCCTTCGTCGCGGCCATCGCGACCGAGGATGTTTCGGCCCATTACCGCAAACCGGTGGACGACGAAGCGCGCGCCGCGCTGATGCACATGGCCGAGCACCCTTCCGCGATCGCCGATGCGAGCATCGACCAGATCGCCTGGATCCTGACATTCCAGCTGCGTGCCGACCGGTTCTCGGAAGGATCGCTGGCACGCGCGTTCGACACAGGGCTGATGCGCGCCATCGCCGAGCGTGCGGTGGTTCTCGGCGAGATGGACCGGAAAAACCAAAAACCCCGCTAAGCCGTTGGCCTAGCGGGGTTTTCGATGGTGGGCGTGGCAAGGATTGAACTTGCGACCCCTGCGATGTCAACACAGTGCTCTACCACTGAGCTACACGCCCGCCGGAGGCCGGGCAATTAGCAGTTTCGGCGGGACTGGCAAGCCCTAAATCGCACCATCCGCCGATTCTTTTGCAAAAAGTCGGTCCACCTCCATCACCAGGTCGCGCAGGTGGAAGGGTTTGGACAGGACGCGGGCGTTGGGAACCGCCTGCCCCGCCTTCAGCGTGACCGCGGCAAAACCGGTGATGAACATCACCCGCAGGTCGGGGACCAGCGAGGCGGCGCGCTGCGCCAGTTCGATGCCGTCCATCTCGGGCATGACGATATCGGTCAGCAGCAGGTCGAACCGCTCGCTTTCCAGCAACGGCAGCGCCGCCGTACCGCGATCGACCGCCGTCACCCGGTAGCCGGACCGCGTCAGCGCCCGTGTCAGATATTCGCGCATGACCTCGTCATCTTCGGCCAGCAGGATATGGAACATCGCGTCATCCCGATTCATGTTGGCGGTCAGCTTAGCGGCGGCGCGGTTAAGATTTCCAGACCATTGCCCATATTGGATTGCCGCCATAGAATCGCCGCCAATGGCCAGCCCGAGCTTCGGCGCATCCTTTCAGAGCTTTGGCGATCCGGTGCCCTCGGGGCCGGTGGTCATCTCGGTTTCGCATGGTGGGCGCGCCTATCCGCCGGAGCTGGTCGCGGCGCTGCGGGTGCCGGTCGCCGCCGTGATGGCGCTGGAGGACCGGCTGATCGATCTGGTCGGCATGGCAGCGCGCGGCGACGAGCCGATGCTGGTGCAGGATATGCCGCGCGCATGGATCGACCTGAACCGTGACGAGCGTGAGCGTGATCCGCTGATCGACGAGGGCGCCCGGATGGCACCCCGCGCCTCGGCCAAGCTGCGCAGCGGGCTGGGCCTGGTGCCGCGCCGGGTGGCGGGGCATGGCGATATCTGGACGCGACGCTTCACCGATGCGGAGATCGTCACCCGGATCGAGAACGACCACCGCCCCTATCACCGCGCGCTGGCGGAACGGCTGGCGGCGGCGCGGGCGCGGTTCGGGGTGGCGGTGCTGCTCGACCTGCATTCGATGCCGCCGCTGGGCGCACCGGGACTGGTGCCGCGCATCGTCATCGGCGACCGGCATGGCATGACGGCCGCCACCCGCTTCGTCCCCCGGATCGAGGCGGAGGCGCGCGGGGCCGGTTTCGCCGTCACCCGCAATGCGCCTTATGCCGGGGGCCATATCGTCGAGCGGCACGGCGATCCGCGACGCGGCATTCACGCCATCCAGCTCGAGCTCGACCGCTCGCTCTATCTCGATGCCGCACTGGAGGTGCCGGGGCCGGGCTTTGATGCCACAGTCGCGCTGGTGCGCCGAATCCTGTCTGCGCTCGCCGCCGAAGCCTTGGGGCAACCAGCCGCGATGGCCGCCGAATAAAAAACCGCCTCGCGCAAGGGGGAAGAGCGCGAGGCGGCCAAGGTTCAGGGAGGAGACACGCTGAAAGCGTGTCATACGACATCGCGAAAGGGGGGACACGACGTCGTACAGGATATAAATAAGAAGGGGCCTATTTGGTTCAACCCCCGCCCCCACAATTCGTCATTTTTTCGTAACGGGTGGTGGCGGAGCGGGCGTGCGACCTCGCTGTGAGCGTCAGGCGATGGCACGCAATACACGCGCCATCTGGGGTCGCCCCCTTGTGAACTTCGCTACAGCCGCACTTCTTCCACTGGATCACCTCGTTCGTATTCCCAGATGATCGCCATGTTCATTACGTCTTCGAACGGTTGGTCGGGATGAGACGTGGTGCAGAGAAAACGCGTTGGATCATTACCGTCGCCGACGACAATCTCGTCGATAACGTCCTCGATCCTCGAGCAGCCGGGCCCGACAACCGCAACCAGAGAAACGTCATCGCGAAGGCATTGCTCAACAAAGGCGTCGAGAAGCGCCTCGTCAGAAATGGGCGCGTGCAGGATGATTTTTTGCGGGCGAGCGGCATGATCACGGTCTAGCGGCACCGAAAAGACAGCTTTCCACTGACGCCAGCCGCCTATGCTGGTTCCGAAGCGCACCAATATGCGCAAAAAACCAAAGCTGCGAGCAATCAGCCAAGCAACTTTTATCGGGGACCCCACAAACGGGCTCACCCCCGCCGGAAACTCATCCGCGCGAGCAGGCCGTCGCGCAGCAGGAAATGGTGGCGCAGCGCCGCGGCGACATGGATCACCACCAGCGCCAGCATCGCCCAGCCTAGAATCTCATGCGCTTCATGCCCGACACCGGCGGCGGCCTTGCCGATGGGGAGTGGCGGCACGTCGAACAGGCCGAACCAGCTGACGGGGCGCGGCACGTCGCGGCCGGAGCCCATCGCCCAGCCGGTCATCGGCATGGCGATCATCAGAGCATAGAGCGTGGCGTGGAGCGCATGGGCGCTTCCACGTGCCCAGACCGGGATTTCGGCGGGCAGCGGCGGCGGGCGATGGCCCAGTCGCCAGGCGATCCGTGCCGCCGTCAGCGCGAGCACGGTCAGGCCGATCGCCTTGTGCAGCGGAATGGTGCCGGGCAGCAGGCTCTCATGGAGCAGCCCGATGGCGAGGTTCGCCACGACCAGCGCCGCGATCGTCCAGTGAAAGACGATCGCGACCTGGCTATAGCGCGGACTGGCGGAAACGACCGGCCCGCGCATCGGATCAGCCGACCGGCTGAAGCTGCGGCTGCGGCATCTTGCCCAGCTGCGCCTGACGGGCGAAGATGTCGCGCATCAGCGAGAGCGAGAAGAGGTGCGCATAGAGCAGCGGCAGCATGCCCGACTGGCTCATCTTGCGCAGCTGGTCCCCGCGCAGGTCGACCAGCTTTTCCTCGTTGATCATCTGGAAGCCGCGGTAGACGAAGGGCTGATCCGCGCCGTCCGGCTGGATCGAGACTTCGCCGTCCATCAGCAGACCCATTTCGCCCAGTTCCTTCATGAAGTTCTGGGTACGGGCGCCCGCCTGTTCGAACGATTCGTTGAACTGGAGGATGTTCTTGGTCAGCTCGCTCGGCTGGTTGCCGTCGAACAGCGATTCGCCGTCGTCGAACGCACCGATGGTCGGCGAGGTCGGGTCGAAGCACAGCGACAGCTCTTCCGATTCCGGGCGCAGCCGCGCCAGCATGTACGGATAGCGGCGGATGTAGGCGGGAACGTAGAAGTTCGTCTCGGTCAGGCGGCCTTCGTCATCGACGAAGACGTTCACGCCCTCGTTCAGGCCCATCAGCGCCAGAGGGATCGGCTGGTCGCCGACCGAGAAGACGATCGGCATGAAACGCTGCACCAGCGGGAATTCGTCCACGGTCACGGGGATGGCGTGCTGGCCGACCAGGAAGGGCGCGGTCTCCTGCGGGCGAACCTTGTAGTTCGCATGAGCCTCGCTCGAAAGCGGCTCCAGGCCGTTGTAGAAAAGCGGAAGGGACGGCGCGCTCGCCATGATATTCTCCAAAAAACGCGATCCACGCGAGCCCCCCGGCCGCGTGTCCTGCGTCCGTGTCTATGGGCCTAGCGCCTCATGCGCAAGCGACGAGCTTGCCCGGATTGAACAGACCGTGCGGATCGAGCGCCGTCTTGATGGCGCGGATCGCCGCGACCCGTTCGGGCGACAGGCGGGCGAGTTCGTCACGCTTCATCTGGCCGATGCCGTGCTCGGCCGAAATGGTGCCGCCCGCCGCCATGACCAGATCATGGACGAAGCGGGTTATGGTCGCGGCATCCTCGGCATAGAAACGGTCGCGATCGGTGCCGGCGGCGGCGCGGACATGGAAGTGGATATTGCCGTCGCCCAGATGGCCGAAGCCCGAGGCATGAGTGCCGGGGAAGCGCGCGTCGCACGCGGCCGCCGCCTCGACCATGAAGCGCGGCATGGCATCGACCGGCACCGCGATGTCATGCTGCACCGCCGGACCCAGCGCGCGTTCGGCATCGGACAGCGAGTGACGGAGCAGCCAGAAGGCTTCGGATTGCGTATCCGAGGCGGCGATCACCGCGTCGGCGACGACTCCATCCTCCAGCGCACGGGCCAGTTGCGTCTCCAGCATCGCGGTCGGATCGGCTTGCGCATCGCCGGTCACCGCCTCGATCAGGACATGCCAGGGATGCGTGCCCTCCAGCGGCGCGCGTGCGCCGGGCAGATGCGCGACGGCGGCCGCCAGGCTTTCGGCGGGCATGATCTCGAAACTCTCGATCATGTCGGTCGCCGCCTGCAACCGGCGCAGCAAGGTCAGACCGGCGGCGGGATCGGACAGCCCGACCCAGGCGGTCGCCGAGCGTGCGATCCCCGGCGCCAGCCGCAGCGCGGCAGCGGTGACGATGCCCAAAGTCCCCTCCGCGCCGATCAGCAACTGGCCCAGATCGTAACCACGATTGTCCTTCTTCAACGCCGACAGCCCGTCATGGAGCGTCCCGTCAGGCAGCACCGCCTCCACGCCCAGCGTCAGGCCGCGCATCGTGCCGAAACGCAGCACCTGCGTACCCCCCGCATTGGTCGAGACGAGACCGCCGACCGTGGCATTGCCCTTCGCCCCCAGCGTCAGCGGAAAGCGCGCGCCCTCCGCCTCGGCAGCGGCGTGAAGATCGGCCAGGATTACCCCCGCCTCGGCGACGACCATGCCTGCGCCCGCGTCCATGCGCCGGATGCGATTCATCCGCCGGGTGGACAGGATCAGCGCCGAGCCATCGGCAGGCGGCGTCGCGCCCCCGACCATCGAGCTGTTTCCCCCCTGCGGCACCAGCCTCACCCGGTGTTCGGTCGCCGCGCGCAGCACCGCCTGCACCTGTCCCGTATCGGCGGGAGCGAGGATCGCGGGGGCATGGCCGGAAAAGCGCCGCCGCCAGTCCACTTCCCATGGCGCGATCAGCGCGGGGTCGGTGACGATGCCCTTGTCGCCCAAAATGGGGGTCAGGGCCTGGAGCAAAGCGGTCTGGGCGGGAGTCATGACGGGGATCGCCTAGGCCAGGTTCATAAAGCGTTCAATCATCGGCCCTATGAAGGGGTCCTGCTGACATGCTGCGCCGCCATCGAAACCTTGCCGCCATCGCCCTGATGACGCCCGCCCTGCTGGGTGCGGCCGATCGGCGTGAACCCGTGCATTATGCGCAGGTCGTCATCCGCGAGCGTGTCGTCATCCGCGTCCCCCGCGCCGCGCCAGCACCCGTCACCCCGATCCGGTGGAAGGAACGCAAGGGCCCCCGCTGCATCCCCGCCCAGGATCTGGCGGGTGCGCTGCCCGCCGAGGAAGGTGCGGTCGATATCGTGCTGACCGGCGGCAAGCGGGTACGCGCGCGGCTGGTGCGTGCCTGTCGCCAGCTCGACTATTATTCCAGCTTCTATATCCGCCCCGGTCCCGACGGCCAGATTTGCGCCGACCGCGACCCGATCCGCACCCGCGCGGGCCGCACATGCGAGATCGAGCGGTTCCGATCCCTGGTCCCGGCGCGCTGACTTCTCCCCCGGGCATGGGGAGCATAGGAAATTCGTGCGAATTAAATTTCGACCTAGCCTCCAGCACGCCCCTCCCGCAAGCGGGAGGGGATGGGGGAGGGAAGCGCCACAAGCGATGCTCTCGGTGAGACTCCTTGCCCTCCCCCGACCCCTCCCGCTTGCGGGAGGGGGGGAAGAAGGGAAGATGACGTCGGGATTCGCAAGGTATCGCCCCCTCCGCCATGTGGAAAACTTGACATTCGCCACCAAATCCGCAAGCGGCATAGGCTGCTGGGCGAGTGCGGGGCGATTCCCATTCCGCACCAAATTCCGGAAAATTGCATGAGCTTTGCCGATCTCGGCCTCTCCGACGAACTTCTCAAGACGGTCACCGACGCCGGCTATACCGAGCCGACGCCGATTCAGGCCTCCGCCATCCCCTCCGTGCTGATGATGCGCGACATCATCGGCATCGCGCAGACGGGCACGGGCAAGACCGCCGCCTTCGTGCTGCCGATGATCGACATCCTGGCGCATGGCCGCAGCCGCGCGCGGATGCCGCGCAGCCTGATCCTGGAGCCGACGCGCGAACTCGCCGCGCAGGTCGCCGAGAATTTCGAAAAATACGGCGCTGGTCAAAAGCTCTCCATGGCCCTCCTCATTGGCGGCGTGTCGATGGGCGATCAGATCAAGGCGCTGGAAAAGGGCGTCGACGTGCTGATCGCGACGCCGGGCCGGTTGATGGACCTGTTCCAGCGCGGCAACATCCTGCTGACCGGCTGTTCGATGCTGGTCATCGACGAGGCGGACCGGATGCTCGACATGGGGTTCATCCCCGATATCGAGGAAATCTGCACCAAGCTGCCCGCGCAGCGCCAGACGCTGTTGTTCTCCGCGACGATGCCGCCGCCGATCAAGAAGCTGGCCGACAAGTTCCTGCAAAATCCGAAGACGATAGAGGTCGCGCGCCCCGCCTCGACCAACACCAACATCACCCAGTTCGTTGTGCCGGTCGCGCCCCAGTCGTTCGAGAAGCGCAAGCGCCTGCGCCAGCTGCTGGGGCAGGAAGAGGTGCGCAACGCGATCATCTTCTGCAACCGCAAGACGACGGTGCGCGAGCTGAACAAGTCGCTCAAGCAGCACGGTTTCCGCTCGGGCGAGATTCATGGCGACATGGAACAGCCGCAGCGCCTGGCCGAACTGGAATTGTTCAAGCGCGGCGATATCAACATCCTGGTCGCCTCGGACGTCGCGGCGCGCGGGCTGGACATCAAGGGCGTCAGCCACGTCTTCAACTTCGACGCCCCCTGGCATCCAGACGATTATGTCCACCGCATCGGCCGGACGGGGCGTGGCGGCGCGACCGGCACCGCCTATACCTTCGTCGCGCCCGATGACGCCGAGAATCTCGAGAATATCGAGAAGCTGACCGGCCAGAAGATCGACCGTCTCGAACTCCCCGCCCCGGCGGAAGAGGAGCGCCCCGCCCGCCGCACGCGCCGCGACCGCGCGCCCCGCACGGCCGAGGTCGAGGTCGAGGCGACCGCCCCCGTGGCCGAAACGGTCGAGGAAGCGCCCCGCGCCCGTTCGCGTCGCGAGGAAACCCGTCGCGAACAGCCCCAGCGCGAACAGGCGCGTCGTGAGGAACCGCGCGAGACACGCAGCGACGAGCGTCGCCGCGATCGCCGCCGCTCACACACCGACGAGACGCCCGATGACGGCGGCTGGAACGGCCCGATCCCGGACTTCCTGAAGGTCTCGTTCGGGATCTGACGCCGCCCATGTCGCTCGACATCATCAGCTTCGTCGAACCCCAGCCGGCAAGTCTCGCCAGCCCATGCGTCCTGGTCTGCACCATGGACAAGGTGACCGGCTGGTGCCTGGGCTGCGCGCGCACCATCCGCGAGATTTCCAACTGGAGCGCCAAGCCCGCCGAGGAACGCCGCGCGATCCTGGCGGCCCTGCCCGCGCGTCAGGCCGAACTGGCGGCACGCAAGGGCTAAGGCCTTCCCTGCCCTCCGTTCAGGCTGAACGGAGGGCGGGATTGGGTGCGAGGTCGCTTTACCGCCCCACAAAGCGCCCCGGCCGCCGCTCGGTGACCGCACGCACACCTTCGGTGAAATCCTCGGTCCGCATCAGCTTGGCCTGCTCGGCCAGTTCATGATCGGTCGCCGTCTCGACCAGCGCGCGCAAATCCCCCCGGATCGTGCGCCGTGTCGATGCCACCGCCAGCGGCGCGGCGGCGGCGATCTCGTGTGCCAAGGCCAGTGCGGTCGCCTCCAGCGTATCGGCGGACACCAGCTGGTCGACCAGCCCCCAGCGCTCCGCTTCGTCGCCCCGGATGCGCCGCCCGGTCAGCAGCATCATCGCCGCGCGCTGGCGCCCGATCACCCGCTCCAGCACCGCCGAGATGCCGAAGCCCGGATGCAGCCCCAGTTGGACAAAGTTCGCCACGAACCGCGCCTCGGGCGTCGCGATGCGGAAATCGGCGACTAGCGCCAGCCCCAGTCCCGCACCGACCGCCGCCCCCTGCACCGCCGCGACCACCGGCGTCGCCACCCCGAACAGCCGCGCGGCCGCCATGTAGAAAGGGCTGCGCTCGCCCGGCGGCAGCGGCTCGGCGACCGGGTTCGCATGGACCAGGTCGGCGCCCGCACAGAATACCCGACCCTCAGATCGAAGCAGGATGGCGCGAATCGCGGGGTCCGAATCCGCATCGTCGAACGCTTCGGCCAATTGCGAAATGGTTCCCAGCCCCAGATGATTATTTGGCGGATTCCGTAGGGTCAGGATAGCGACGGCCCCGTCATGGCGGATTTCGATAGTCATGCCCTCCTATTAACCCGGCTTCGACACCAGTGGCCAGCACCATACCCGTTGCTCGAAAGACACAGCGGCAAGGCATAAAGCGGCCGAGCGCAAACAGGTGCTTGAGCCCGTCACCCCGACCGGACTAGACAATGGCCATGTCAGGTGATCGGCCGATAACGGGACGACGCCTAGGCATCGGGAGCCCAAGGGCTCCGTGCCGGGAGGGGATGCCGGGCGGCCTGGAAAACGGGCCGCCCTTTCCCCCTTCATTACCTCGCCCAATCTCCCCCATGCGATCCGGTGGAACCCGTCCGCCCGATGCGGATTGCTAAAGACCTTAATCGAACGGCGGCTGGCCGAAGGGATAGCCGCCCTTTTTGGGGATATGGCGATGCCCGACACTATCCTGATCACCGGCGCCTCCGCCGGTCTGGGCGCGGATTTTGCGCGGGCGCTGGCCAAGAAGCCGGTGACGCTGGTGCTGACCGCGCGGCGCACCGACCGGCTGGCAGCGCTGGCACAGGAACTGGGCACGCGGCCGGATGTCGAGGTGCATGTCATCTCCGCCGATCTCGGGCGCCCCGAGGGCGTGAAGACGTTGCTCGACGGGATTGCTGATCGGGCTCTGCGGATCGATACGCTCATCAACAATGCCGGCTATGGCGCGCTGGGTGACTTTGCCGACAGCGATCTGGCGACGCAGACGGGGATGATCGAGCTCAATGTGCGGGCGCTGGTGACGCTGACCCATGCGCTGCTGCCGCCGATGCTGGCGCGCGGGCGCGGGCGCGTGCTGAACGTCGCCTCGACCGCCGCCTTCCAGCCGGGGCCGTATATGGCGGTCTATTATGCCAGCAAGGCGTTCGTTCTGCACTTCTCCGAGGCTTTGCACGAGGAGGTTAAGGCGCGCGGCGTGACGGTGACGGCGCTGTGCCCGGGGCCGACCAGGACCGAGTTTGCCGATGTCGCGGGCATGGCCGAGACGCCTTTGTTCGAGCGCTTCGCCTCCGGGTCGGAACAGGTGGTGCGCGACGGCCTCGCCGCGCTGGAGCGGGGGCAGGCGGTGATGGTGTCGGGGCTGCTCAACCGGCTGACCGCCGCCAGTACGCGGGTGGCACCGCGCGGGGTGCTGCGGCGGGCGGTCGCCAAGCTTCAGAGCGAGCGGCGATAGGTTTTGTTCGCGCGGAGGCGCGGAGACGCGGAGGTGTCTGGACGTGCCGCACTGGCCTCCTCCCTTTCGGTCGGCAGACAAAGCCGTGCTGTGGCGAAAACAGGCAGCCTGCGGCTGGGCGATCCCCCTCCGCGTCTCCGCGCGAACCTATTCCGCCGTCACCGGCGTCCGGCTCCCCCGCACACTATCGAAGGCGTAGAGCGCGCAACCGGCCCAGATCAGCACGAAGGTGACGATGTGGACGGGCTTGAGCGGCTCGCCGAACAGCAGCACGGCCTGCGCAAATTGCAGGGTCGGGGCGATATATTGCAGCAGGCCCAGCGTCGCGTACCGCATCCGCCGCGCCGCCGCCGCGAACATCAGGAGCGGCGCCGCCGTCACCGCGCCCGCCAGGATCAGCAGCATGTCAAGATGCCGGTCCGCCCCGAACGCCGCCGTGCCATTGCCGCTCGCCTGGAACAGCACGAACAGCGCAGGGGCGGCGAGCAGCAACGTCTCGACCGTCAGGCCGCCCAGCGCATCGATCGCCGCGATCTTGCGCACGAAACCGTAGAAGCCGAAGGACAGCGCCAGCGCCAGCGAAATGCCGATCGCCCCGCCGCCGCTGATCGCCAGCACGACCACGCCGAGGGCGGCGATGCCCACCGCCACCGCCTGCATCCGGCGAATCCGCTCGCCTAGAAGCGCGACGCCCAGCCCGACATTGACAAGCGGATTGATGAAATAGCCGAGGCTTGCCTCCAGCACATGGTTGTTCTGGACCGACCAGATATAGACTAGCCAGTTGACCCCGATCAGCGCCGCGCTGGCGCAGAGCAGCAGCAAGGTGCGGCCTCGCGCTGCCGCGATAATGGCCTTGCCCCGCCGCGCGACGAGCACGACGACCGCGAGCAGCAGGAGCGACCAGAGGATGCGGTGCGCCAGCACCTGAAGCGCGGGCACGCCCTTCAACAGCTTGAGATAGAGCGGCAATATACCCCAGCTGATATAGGCCCCGATGCCGAGCAGCAGGCCGGTGCGAGCAGATGAAGCGGTCGTCATGCCGCCCCCTGTTCACGCTTGGGGTGCGGATGGCAAGTCAGGTGTCACCCGGCGACCATGCCCCTCACCTCGACCGCGCCACCCAGATTGACGACCCGGCCCGATACCATGCCGGTGATCCGCACCGAGGCCCCGCGCTCGACGATGACATCGCCTGCGACCATGCCCTTGATGGTCGCATGGACACCGGAGGCGACGAGGACGTCACCACCGACCATTCCGCGCACCGTCCCGTCCGACGTCACTTCCAGCGAACCTGCCGTCATTCCGCGCATGGCATCCTCCTGTGTCGGGGACAGGACGCGCGCCCGGCAGATAGGTTCACGCGTGCGCTTCGACTTCGCTCAGCGTGAACGGTTGCTGGTTTCGATTTCGCCCATCCGTTCAGCCTGAGCGAAGTCGAAGGCCACGCCCCGCCATCGCCCAGCGCATAGGATCAATCGGCGAACAGCATCACCGGCGTTTCCAGCAGCCGCTTCAACGCCTGCACATAGCTTGCCGCATCATAGCCATCGACGACCCGGTGATCGCAACTGATCGACAGGTTCATCAGCTTGGCCCGCGCGATCGTCTCGCCGCCGCGCCCATCGGAGCGGAAGACCGGGCGCTCGACGATGCGATTCGGGCCGATGATCGCGACCTCGGGGCGGTTGATGACCGGCGTCGTCGCGATGCCGCCCAGCGGCCCAAGCGAGGTCAGGGTAATCGTGCCGCCACCCATGTCGGTGCTGGCGATGCTGCCTGCACGCGCGGCCTCGGCAAGGCGGCCGATCTCCGTCGCCAGTTGCCAGACATTGCGGCTCTCGGCATTGCGGATGACGGGGACCATCAGCCCGGCGGGGGTCTGCGTCGCCATGCCCATATGCACCGCGCCCGAGCGGTTCACCACGCCCGCCTCGTCATCATAACGCGCGTTGAGCATCGGGAAATCGGGAAGCGTCTTGCAGATCGCGACGATCAGCAGCGGCAACATGGTCAGCTTCGGCCGATTGCCGCGCCCGGCGTTGAGCTGCGCACGCGTCTCCTCTAGCGCCGTGACGTCGATTTCCTCGACATAGGTGAAGTGCGGAATCGCGCGCTTGGACGCGGCCATGTTCTCGGCGATGCGGCGGCGCATGCCGATGACGCGCACGGCTTCGTCGGCGCGGGGGGCGCGGGCGGGGGTATAGCCCTGCCCCGAACCATAACGCAGGAACGCGTCCAGGTCCGAATGGCGCACCCGGTCGCCCTCGGCGGGCCTCACGCTGGCGAGGTCGACGCCCAGATCTAGCGCCCGCGCCCGAACGGCCGGAGACGCCAACACCTTCTTCTCCTGCTCCCTCTCCCCTCCGGGGAGAGGGTTGGGGTGAGGGGCAGCCACGGGCGATTCGTCAGAGGGGGCAGCTTGCGGCGCCCCCTCACCCCGCCCCTCTCCCACAAGGGGAGAGGGAGTTTGCACCTCCTCGACACCGGGGTTTTCGGCTTCCAGCACGGCCTCTTCCATCGCGGGCGAGGCGGCTTCCTCCACCGCATCGGTCTCGATCACCATCAGCGCCGATCCGATCGGCACCTGATCGCCGACCTCGCCCGCCAGTTCGACGATCGTGCCCGACACGGGCGATTCCATCTCGACGGTCGCCTTGTCGGTCATCATGTCGGCGACCGACTGGTCCTCCTCGACCCGGTCGCCGAGCTTGACGTGCCAGGCGACGATCTCGGCCTCGGAGATGCCTTCGCCGATATCGGGCAGGCGGAAGGTGAAACGAGCCATGTCAGGCGTCCTTCAGCAAGTTCTTGAGCGCCTGGCCGATACGGACCGGGCCGGGGAAATAGGCCCATTCCAGGCTGTGCGGATAGGGCGTGTCGAAGCCGGTCACGCGCGCGATCGGCGCTTCGAGGTGATAGAAGCAGCGTTCCTGGACCAGCGCGGACAGCTCCGCGCCGTACCCGCCGGTCCGCGTCGCCTCGTGCACGATCATGCAGCGGCCGGTCTTCTTCACCGACGCCTCGATGGCTTCGATGTCGAGCGGGACGAGCGTGCGCAGGTCGATGATCTCGGCATCCACGCCCATATCGGCGACCACGGCGGCGCAGACATGGACCATTGTGCCATAGCACAGGATCGTCACCGCCTCGCCCGCGCGTACCGTCGCCGCCTTGCCCAGCGGGATGCGGTAATAGCCGGTCGGCACCTCGCCGCCGGGATGCTTGGACCAGTTCTCAGCCGGGCGATCCCAATGGCCGTTGAACGGGCCGTTATAGATACGCTTGGGTTCGAAGAAGAGGACCGGGTCATTGTCCTCGATCGCGGCGATCAGCAGGCCCTTGGCGTCATAGGGGGTCGCCGGGATCACCGTCTTGATGCCGGAAACGTGCGTGAAGATGCCCTCGGGCGACTGGCTGTGCGTCTGGCCGCCGAAGATGCCGCCACCAAAGGGCGAGCGCACGGTGATCGGCGCGGTAAACTCGCCCGCCGAGCGATAGCGCAGCCGTGCTGCCTCGCTGACCAGCTGGTCGAGCGCCGGGTAGATATAGTCGGCGAACTGAATCTCGGGCACCGGGCGCAGGCCGTACGCGCCCATGCCGACTGCGACGCCGATGATGCCGCATTCGGTGATCGGCGTGTCGAACACGCGGGTCTTGCCATATTTCTTCTGCAGGCCAGCGGTCGCGCGGAAGACGCCGCCGAAATAGCCGACATCCTCGCCCATCACGACCACATCCGGGTCGCGCGCCATGACCACGTCCATGGCGGAGTTGATCGCCTGGATCATGTTCATGCGGGTGATCTCGCCCGCGTCTTCGACAGTTTCGGTCATGATGTCGCTCACTGTCCCTCTCCCATTGGGAGAGGGAGGGAGGCGCAAAGCGCCGGAAGGGTGAGGGTGGGACGCGCGGCGAGGACACCCTCACCCTCCCACTCGGCTGCGCCGAGCGGGCCCCTCCCTCTCCCAGTGGGAGAGGGGGAAATCACTTGCGCGCCCATGGCCGTCCGCTCGCTTCTTCCTCGTCGAGCATCTGCTGGCGCTGCTCGCGTAAGTGCCAGGGCATCTCCTCGAACACACCGTCGAACAGACTGTCGAGCGGCTGGTGCAGGCCGTGGCCGAGGATACCGTTCGCCTCGGCCGCCTTTTGCGCGGCGCGGACCTCCTCGGCGACTTCGCGGTCTTGCGCGGCGTGGCGCTCTTCGTCCCATTCGCCCAGACCGATCAGGTGATCCTTCAACCGCCGGATCGGATCGCCCAGCGGCCAGGCGGTCGGTTCGCCTGCCGAGCGATATTGCGTCGGATCGTCCGAGGTAGAGTGCCCCTCGGTCCGATAGGTGAAATGCTCGATCAGCGTCGCGCCCTGATTGGTTCGCGCGCGCTCGGCGGCCCATTGGGTCGCGGCATAGACCGCCAGCGCGTCGTTGCCGTCGACCCGAAGGCCCGCAATGCCATAGCCGATCGCCCGCGCGGCAAAGGTCGTCGCCTCCGCCCCCGCGAAGCCCGAAAAGCTGGAGATCGCCCACTGGTTGTTGACGACGTTCATGACGACCGGCGCCCGGTAGACGGCGGCGAAGGTGCAGGCCGAGTGGAAGTCGCCCTCCGCCGTCGAGCCCTCACCACACCACACGGCGGCGATGCGGGTGTCGCCCTTGGCGGCCGAGGCCATCGCCCAGCCCACCGCCTGCGGATATTGCGTCGTCAGATTGCCCGAGATCGAGAAGAACCCGGCTTCCTTCGCCGAATACATGATGGGCAACTGCTTGCCGCCCAGCCGATCCGCGCTGTTGGAATAGATCTGGTTCATCATGTCGACCAGCGGCCAGTCGCGCGCGATCAACAACCCCTGCTGGCGATAGGAGGGGAAGCACATATCCTCATAATCCAGCGCATGGGCGGCGGCGACGGCGACCGCCTCCTCGCCCAGCGCCTTCATGTAGAAGCTGGTCTTGCCCTGACGCTGGGCACGGAACATGCGCTCGTCGAAGGCGCGGAGCAGCACCATGTGGCGCAACATGCGGCGGAGGCGATCGGGCGAGAGGCGGGGGTCCCAGGGGCCGACGGCGCGGCCCTCGTCATCCAGCACGCGCACGAGCGTATAGGCGAGTTCGTGGAAGCTGTCGGCGGGCGCGGCGGTGTCCGGGCGGCGCTGGGCACCGGCGGGCGGAACCTCGACACTGGCGAAGTCGACCGCATCGCCCGGCCGGAATTTCGGCTCAGGGACATGCAGCTGCAACGGGGCCAGGTTGGCGCGCGAAATGCCTTCTGGCGGCACGGCCATGCTCTCTCCTCAACGCTTCGCCCGATTCATGTCGGGTCGTTGCTATCTTTCAACCGGATGACATTTTATTTCAAGCGCCTTTTGGGCGCTTCGTCCGGCGTAACGCGTCGAGTTGTGGTGTTTTTCCTTCTTTCCTCCCCTTGCAGGGGAGGTGGCAGCSYGAAGSGCTGACGGAGGGGTGTCACGGCCAGCGGGGACACCCCTCCACCAGCTTCTCTGGTCCCCCTCCCCTTGCAGGGGAGGAATTGTTGTCCCTACCGCCCTCGCGCGACCAACTCCGCCAGATGCGAGTGCAACCCTGCGGCATTGGCGGGCCAGGTAAAGTCCCGCACCGCCGCGCGCACCGCCCAGGGGTCCGCCGCCTGCTCCAGCACGTCACGGATCGCGGCGGCGAACTCGCCCGGATCGGCCTGGGCGATCCGCCCCGCCACCCGGCTCGTCACGACATCCTCCGCCCCGCCCGCCGGCGTGATGACCACCGGCGTCCCGCAGGCCAGCGACTCGACCCAGGCATTGGCCAGCCCCTCTGACGCAGAGGCCAGCGCCATGACATCTGCTGCCCCCAGCAAGGGCGGCAGTTCGGCATGCGGTATCGCACCGATCAACCGCACCCGGTCGGCGACCCCCGCCCGCTCGGCCCGTGCGGTCAGGGCGGCGCGCTCCGCCCCCTCCCCCACGATCATCAGCGTGACGCCGGGCAATCGCGCCACGGCATCGATTACCACGCCATGGCCCTTTCGCGGGATCAGCGCGCCCAGCGACACGACCAGCGGCCCGGTCACGCCCAACGCCCGTTTGGCGGCTTCACGGTCGATCGGTTGAAAACGGCTCTGGTCGACGCCGGTATGGTGGACGCGGATCCGGTGACGCGAGACGCCGAGCGCCGCCACGTCGTCCGCCATCGCATCGCTGACCGCCAGCAGGCCATCGGCGCGCATCGCCGCGCGCGCGACCTGGTGCCGCGTGGCGGGGGCATGCCCCCAAAGATGGATATCCGCCCCCCGCGCCTTGATCGAGACGGGCACGCCGTAACGCCGCCCCAGCGCGACCGCCGCCGGGCCGTCGGGGAAGAAGAAGGACGCGTCGATCACGTCGAACCGCGCCTCGTCCCGCAGCCGGTCGAGCACAGGGGTCAGCGCGCGCACCAGGGCAGGCACATGGAAGCGCCCGGCCGTGCCGGGGATCGTCAAAAAGCGCGGGCGGCTGACATCCAGTCCCGCCCATTGCTCGCGCAAGGGCAGCGCCGCCTGCGCCCGAAACCGCGCCGAGCGCGCCAGCGGCCAGACTGGCAGGCCGATCGGCGCGACCACCCGGACGGCGATACCGGGCCGCATCGCCAGCGCGGCGGTCTGGCGTTCGACGAAGATTCCGAAATTCGGCCGCGTCGCATCAGGAAACAGGCTCGACAGGGTCAGCACGTTCAGCATGAGACCTCATACTCCTGTCGAGGCAATAAGACGCCGCCTATCGGTACATTGTCGCCGACGTCATCCGCCTGAACCACGGCTTCGGTTTACAAGATCATAAATATGACCGCCAAGATATAGGCCATTCATCGACCCGACAGATCGATCCTGACACAATTGTGATGATAAGCTATCCCTTGATAGCTTTTGCGGGTGGGGGTTTCGATGAGCCGATTCGGACGTTTGGGTACGCTGCTGGCTCTGGCAGCGACCTTGGCGGGTTGTGGCGATGGCGGCGGTGGCAGCAGCGGCACGATCGGATCGAATAGCGGGGGCTCGGGCGGCGGGACGGCGACCGGCACGGTGGACAGCAGCTGTTCGCTGCGCAACCGGCAGAACTGGGTCTCGGCCCAGATGAACGAATGGTATCTCTTCCCGGATACCCTGCCCGCCTCGCTCGATCCGACGCCCTATACGACGGTCAGCGACTATATCGACGCACTGACCGCGACCGCGCGGGCGCAGCGCAAGGATCGTTACTTCACCTACATCACCTCGATCAAAGAGGAGAATGCCTATTACAGCTCGGGCGCTTCGGCGGGCTTCGGCTTTCGTCTGACCGCGGACTCGACACAGTCCAAGCTGATGATCGCCGAGTCGTTCGAAAGCGGCGCGGCCCTCGCCGCCGGAATCGATCGCGGCACCACGATCCTGGGCATCGGCACGACCGCCTCCAACATCCAGTCGATCCAGGATATCGTCCGCGCCGATCCCAATAACGGATTGTCCAACGCGCTGGGTCCCGACACCGCGGGTACGACACGCTTCTTCAACGTGGCGGACCCGTCGGGTGCGACACGCACCGTATCGCTGACTAAGTCGGCCTATACGCTTCAGCCGGTGTCGCCCAATTACGGAACGCAGATCATCACCGACAACGGCCGGCGCTATGGCTATGTCAATCTGCGCACCTTCATCAGCACCGCCGACCCGCAGCTGCGCGCCGCCTTCGCCTCGTTCAAGCAGCAGGGCATCACCCAGGTCGTCGTCGACCTGCGCTATAATGGCGGCGGCAGCATCGATATCGCCGACCTGTTCAACAATTTGCTGGGCGGCAATCGCCAGACATCCGACGTGATGGGCTATATCGCCTTCCGCCCCAGCAAGTCGTCGAATGACGAGACGACCTATTTCGCGCCCCAGCCCGAATCGATCGTGCCCACCCGCCTCGCCTTTATCGGCACCGGCGGGACGGCCTCGGCCAGCGAACTCGTCCTGAACCGCACCCTGCCCTATATGGGCAGCAATACCGGGCTGATCGGCGCCAACACCTATGGCAAGCCGGTGGGCCAGATCGCGCGCGACAATGCGCAGTGCGACGACCGGCTGCGCGTCATCGCCCTGTCGATCCAGAATGCGAACCGGCAGGGCGATTATTATAACGGCCTGGCCAGCGTCGTGCCCGCCAGCTGCCGCGCCAGCGACGACCTGACCCGCAAGATGGGCGACCCGCAGGAGGCCTCGACCCGCGCCGCGCTCGACTTCCTGCAGGGCAAGAGCTGCACCCCGATCAGCGCGACCGCGAGTGCACAAGCGGCGGGCGACGGCCCACGCAAGCTGCTCCAGCCCGAGCGGCCCTCGGTCGCCCAGCGCGACGTGCCTGGGTTGTTTTAAAATTTGATGCCAGCGCGTCTCAGCGCTGCAAGCCCCTCCCCTTCAGGGGAGGGGTTGGGGTGGGGCATCACCACGAACGGCACGCCTGCGGATGCGCCCCACCCCCATCCCCTCCCCTGAAGGGGAGGGGCTCGCGTTGATCCCACGCGAGGTCATCCTGATCTCAACTGCTCCCCGTGCCGGAGAGGGAAGGCCTTCTTACAGCCGCTGGGTGCCCGCATAGGCGAACAGCGCGTCGCCATCCGACGACAGAACGACCGTCTCCGCGCCGGTTACGGTCAGGCACTGGCCCGCCTGGAACGCGACGCCCGCGACCTCGCCCGATCCGGTGATCGGGATCAACCACGCGGTCCGCCCCTCGGGCAGGGCCACCGCATGCTCGCCCGCCGCCCAGCGTTCGAGCACGAATTTCGGCCCTTCGACCAGGATATCACGCCCCTCGCCCGCCGGCCCCGGCGAGACGATCGACTGATACGGGGTCAGGTGCGCGACATCGACACCATCCTCCAGATGCAGCTCACGGTCGCTGCCATAGTCATAGAGGCGATAGGTGGTTTCGCTGTTCTGCTGCACCTCGATCACGGTCAGCCCGGCCCCGATCGCGTGGATCGTGCCCGAGGGGGCGTAATAGAAGTCGCCTTCCTTCACCGGCACCCAGTCCAGATCCGCCTCGACCGAGCCGTCGCGGGCGTCGGCGCGTAGCTGTTCCTTGGTCATCGGCGCCTTGGGACCCAGCGCGATGGTCGAATCGGGTTCGGCGGTCAGGATGGTCCAGCATTCGTCCTTGCCGCGCGGCAGGCCACGGGCCTGGGCCTGTTCGTCGTCCGGATGAACCTGCACCGACAGCTTCTCGCTGGTGAACAGATATTTGATGAGCAGGTCGGGCGAGGTGTCGCCCGGCTCCTGGAACCACACCTCGCCGATGGGGGCGCCATCGGCCGGGGCGTCCTCGAACCCGGGATAGAGCGTGTGGCGGCCCCAGGGCTTTTCGACGCGGTGGGTGTGGAGCATCGTGGCGGGCATGGTCGTTCGATTCCTTCCGATCGGGCGACGGCAAAACCGTCGGGGCCATGGGGGCGTTCCCTGCCGCCCGGCCCGTCAAAGCCCCATGCCGCGAGCGCTATCAGGATGGCAAGTCGTCTCTCGTTTCCGCCTATCGTCGGGCGGCGTGCGGGAGGGACTGTTCCCCGCCCCAATGCTGCGCTAAGGACATGCGCGATGCGTTACCCCCGTTCCCGTGCGCTGTCGCTGGCGCTGATCGCCGCCATGGCCCTTCCGATCGCGGGTTGCGCCCGCAACCGTGCCCGCACCGACCTGCCCTATGTCGCGCGCGACGTCGGCACGCTGTACACGGCCGCCAAGAACCGGCTGGACCAGCATCGCTACAAGGAGGCGGCGCTGCTGTTCGACGAGGTGGAGCGTCAGCACCCCTATTCGATCTGGGCCCGTCGCGCACAGTTGATGAGCGCGTTCAGCTATTATCTGGGTCGCGATTATACCCAGTCGATCCAGTCGGCGCAGCGTTTCATCTCGGTCCATCCGGGCAACCGCGATGCGCCCTATGCCTATTATCTGATCGCGCTCGGCTATTACGAGCAGATCCAGGACGTGACCCGCGACCAGAAGATCACCCGCCAGGCGCTGGACGCGCTGGGTGAGTTGATGCGCCGCTATCCCAATTCCCGCTATGCCGCCGATGCGCGGTTGAAGGTCGATCTGGTCAACGATCACCTGGCGGGCAAGGAGATGGAGATCGGCCGCTTCTACGAGGACCGCCACCAGTGGCTGGCCGCGTCGATGCGTTTCCGCACCGTCGTCGACAAGTACCAGACCACCAGCCACACGCCCGAGGCGCTGATGCGCCTGGTCGAGGCCTATCTGGCGCTGGGCGTACGCCCGGAAGCCGAGCGCTCCGCCGCCGTGCTGGGCGCCAATTATCCCGGCAGCGACTGGTATAACCGCGCCTATAAGCTGATGCGCGAATATCCGGTGCAGCCGATCGCCCCGATCCAGCCCGGCCAGCCCGTGGTGCCGACCGGCACGCCGGGTTCGGTCAATATCGGCCTGCCGGGCGGCGGTGGCAGCACCGCCACGCCGAGCGCGGCGGCGCCGGGGCGTCCGACCCCGACGGGCAACAACAGCTCGCCGACGGGGTGATCTCCCTTTCCTCCCCTGCAAGGGGAGGGGGACCAGCGAAGCTGGTGGAGGGGTGTCCCGCTATCGAGAGTGCGACACCCCTCCGTCAGGCATACCAGCCTGCCACCTCCCCTTGCAGGGGAGGAATACATGCGCTCCGAACAAATCGGGATCATTTTTCCCGCGGGGGATAACATCCGCCCCCGTTTCGCTTTATATCGCGCGCCATGCTGACCGCGCTGTCCATTCGTGATGTCGTCCTGATCGAGGCTCTGGACCTGGATTTCGGCCGGGGCCTGGGCGTCCTGACCGGTGAGACCGGGGCGGGCAAGTCGATCCTGCTCGATGCGCTGGGCCTGGCGCTGGGCGGGCGTGGCGATAGCGGGCTGGTCCGTCACGGCGCAGGCCAGGCCATCGTCACCGCTAGCTTCGAGCCCCCCGCCCCCGACAGCCGCCTCGCCATCATCCTCGATGAGGCCGGGATCGAGATCGAACCGGGCGAGCCGCTGATCGTGCGCCGCCAGGTCAAGGCCGATGGCGGCAGCCGGGGCTTCGTCAACAGCCAGCCCGCCTCGGCCGCCCTGCTCCGCGAGATCGCGCCCTATCTGGTCGAAATCCACGGCCAGCATGACGATCGCGGCCTGCTGAATCCGCGCGGCCACCGGACGATGCTCGACAGCTTCGGACGGATCGATACGAGTGCGGTCGCCGCCGCCTGGGCACGCTATCGCGAGGCCGAAGCCGCTCTGACCGCCGCACGCGAAGAGATCGAAACGGCGGCGCGCGACCGCGAATGGCTGGAACACACGGTCGCCGAACTGACCAAGCTCGCCCCCGAACCCGGCGAGGAAGAGGCGCTGGCCGACCGTCGCCGCACCATGCAGCGGTCGGAAAAGATCGCGGGCGAACTGGGTGCGATCGACGAGCATCTGCAAGGCTCCGACGGCGCGCTGGCGGGTCTTCGTCAGGCCGCGCGCGTATTGGAGCGGATCGGCGAGGATCACCCTGCCCTCACCGAAGCGCTCGCCGCGATCGATCGTGCGGTGATCGAGGCGTCGCTGGCCGAGGAGCGGCTGTTCGAGGCGCAGCGCGAACTCGCCTATGATCCGCGTGCGCTGGAAGAGGACGAGGCCCGGCTGTTCGAGTTGCGCGGCATGGCGCGCAAGCACCGTGTCCAGCCCGACGACCTTGCCGACCTGACCGAGCAGTTGCGCGGGCGGCTGGAGCGACTGGATGCGGGCGAGGAAGGCATAGGCCGACTGGAAGCGGCGGTCGCGACGGCGCGCGCCGCTTATGACAAGGCTGCCGCCAAGGTCACCGCCGCCCGCACGACCGCCGCCGAACGGTTGGACCAGGCGGTGAAGAGCGAGTTGGCCCCGCTGAAACTGGACGCCGCGCGGTTCCGCACCATCGTCGCGGCCCTCGAACCCTCGGGCTGGTCGGCGGCGGGCAAGGACCGGGTGGAGTTCGAGATTTCGACCAACCCCGGCGCGCCCTTCGCCCCGCTCATGAAGATCGCCAGCGGCGGCGAATTGTCGCGCTTCATCCTGGCACTGAAGGTCGCGCTGGCCGAGGAAGGCGGCGCGACGACGATGATCTTCGACGAAATCGATCGCGGCGTCGGCGGCGCGGTGGCGTCTGCCATCGGCGACCGGCTTCACCGGCTGGCGGGACGCACCCAGTTGCTGGTCGTCACCCACAGCCCGCAGGTGGCGGCGCGCGGTGCCGCACATCTGCTGATCGCCAAGAGCCATGACGGCACCGTCACTCGCACCGGGGTTCGCGCCCTGAGCGACGCGGAACGCCGCGAGGAAATCGCGCGGATGCTGTCCGGCGCCACCATCACCGACGAAGCGCGCGCGCAGGCCGATCGGTTGCTGGAATCCTGACAGAATTTTCTAGGAAGTTATTTCATATCTGATATGCTCTATCACCAACGAGGATGTTGGGCTGTCCCCGGATTGTGATGGATCTATCGGATGTCGAATAATTTCGCCTCTGCCGCTCCGATTGCCGATACAAACGATATGACCGTGCTCGTCGGCCATCTTCATTCTTGTCTCGCGCTGGCGGACAAGCTCGACCTGCCGATGGTGGCGATCCATATCGAACAGGCGCGCAGCCTGATGACGGATCAGGCTCGGGGACCTGAAAAGGAGCGCGCGGCGGACGCGCTTTCCTGACTTGCGTGAACGGGTCGGCCGCTACGGCTTGATCCCGCCGTCACCGCTGGACTAGCACGGGCGGCGTGACCGCACCTCAGACCCTGCCCCAGACCGATCTCGAAGCCGCCGCCGAGCTGAACAGCCTCGCCCGCGAGATCGCCCATCACAACCGCCTCTATCACACCGAGGACGCGCCCGAGATTTCGGATGCGGACTATGACGCGCTGGTCCGCCGCAACACTGCGATCGAGGCCGCCTTTCCGCATCTGGTCCGCAGCGACTCGCCCAATAGCCAGGTCGGCGCCGCCCCCGCCGCGCATCTGGCCAAGGTGCCGCACGCCCGGCCGATGACCAGCCTGGACAATGCCTTTACCGACGAGGAGGTCGAGGAATTTGTCGGTCGCGTCCGCCGCTATCTGAAGCTGCCCGAGGACGAGCCCGTCACCCTGACCGCCGAGCCCAAGATCGACGGCCTCTCCTGCTCGCTACGCTATGTCGACGGGCGGCTGGTCCAGGCGCTGACTCGCGGCGACGGCGCGATCGGCGAGGACGTGACCGAGAATGTCCGCACCATCGCCGATATTCCCCAAGCACTGCCCGACGACGCGCCGCAGGTCTTCGAGGTGCGCGGCGAGGTCTATATGAGCAAGGCCGATTTCGCCGCGCTCAACGCCCGTCTTGCGCAGGAAGCCGCCGAGACGGGCAAGGAAGCCCGCCAGTTCGCCAATCCGCGCAACGCCGCCGCCGGATCGCTGCGCCAGAAGAACCCTGCGATCACCGCCGGGCGCCCGTTGCGCTTCCTGGCGCATGGCTGGGGCGAGGCGAGCGCGGTGCCGGTCGAGACTCAATTCGACATGGTCGAGGCCTGGCGCCGCTGGGGCTTTCCCATTGCCGATGCCTTTGCCCGCGTGCCCGATGCCGGTGCCGCGCTGGCCATCTATCGCACCATCGAGGCGCAGCGCGCCGACCTGCCCTTCGACATCGACGGCGTGGTCTACAAGGTCGACCGGCTCGACTGGCAGGCCCGACTCGGCATCGTCGGACGCACTCCACGCTGGGCGATCGCGCACAAATTTCCGGCCGAGCGCGCCCAGACCACGCTGGAGAAGATCGATATCCAGGTCGGCCGCACCGGTGCCCTGACCCCCGTCGCACGGCTGGAGCCCGTGACGGTCGGTGGCGTCGTCGTGACCAACGCCACGCTGCACAATGCCGACGAGATCGAGCGGCTGGGCGTCCGCCCCGGCGACCGCGTGGTCCTGCAACGCGCCGGCGACGTCATTCCGCAGATCGTCGAGAACCTGACCCGCGAGACGCCGCGCGAACCCTTCATCTTTCCCGACCATTGCCCCGAATGCGGCAGCCTGGCGACGCGCGAGGAGGGCGAGGTCGTCATCCGCTGCACCGGCGGGCTGATCTGCCCGGCGCAGCGCGTGGAACGCCTGATCCACTTCGTCTCGCGTCACGCCTTCGACATCACCGGGTTGGGGCTGGTGCGCGTCGAGGAATTCTTCCGCGACGGCCTGATCGCCTCGCCCGCGGACATTTTCCGCCTTCACCAGCATCGCGAAGCGCTGATCCAGCGCGAGCGCATGTCGGAACTGGTCGTCGACAAGCTGCTCGCCGCCATCGACGCGCGGCGCGATATATCGCTCGACCGCTTCCTCTTTGCCTTGGGCATCCGCCATGTCGGTGAGATCACCGCACGCGACCTAGCCCGCCGCTTCGTCTCAATGGCGGGCTTCCGCGCGATGATCGACGCCGCGCTGACGGTCCGAGCCGAGACCGTCCCCGCGCTGGGCGAACCCGACCGCAAGTTCGAGCTTCGCCGCCAGCGCGCCATCGTGGCCGCCATCGACACACCCCAGATCGGCCCCGAAGTCGCCGACGCACTGCTCGACTTCTTTGCCGAAGCGCATAACCGCGACGTCGTCGACGACCTCCTGAGCGAGGTCACGCCCGCCGACACCGTCCACCAGACCCGCGAGTCGGAGGTCACCGGCAAGACCCTGGTCTTCACCGGCACGCTCGAAACCCTGTCGCGCGACGAGGCCAAGGCGCAGGCCGAAGCGCTGGGCGCGCGCGTATCGGGATCGGTTTCCGCCAAGACCGACCTCGTCATCGCCGGGCCGGGCGCCGGATCGAAGCTGAAAAAGGCGCAGGATCTAGGCATCCGGGTGATCGACGAAGCCGCCTGGAACGATCTGGTCGCCGCAAGCTGAGCATGGTGGAATCGTGACCGAGATGTCACGATTCCGGTCTTGCCCGATACGCCCCAGCGGGGTTCACGCCCCCGCCCGACGCCACCGAACCGCGCAAGCGATGCGAAAATTTCGACGTCGAATGAAGGCTATACGGCTGTTACCGCTCCCATAACCGTTGCCAAACTGCAACGCCCGCCAACGGAGTGAAAGCCCCCCTGTCCCCGCCCCGTTCTTTGTAACATAACGGCAATGTTCGTAGCGCAGGGCACGCTCAACCGAGCCGCACAAGCGGCCGGAACGCGCCGCTTCGCGCGCGAAAAGGGGACCTATAACTCATGCGTAATTCGCTTTTCCTGGGCGCGGCCATCGTTGCGCTTGCCATTCCGGCCGCAGCCTCGGCTCAGTCGACCGGCTCGGTGGATGCCGAAGAAGTTGTCGTCACCGGCAGCCGCAACGACAGCGTCGGCGGCGTCAAGACCGTTGACACCACCCGTAACAAGGCTGTCCTGACCCAGCAGTTCATCAGCCGCCAGACGCCGGGCCAGAGCGTTAACGAAATCATCAACAACCTGCCGGGCGTCAGCTTTCAGAACAACGATCCGTTCGGTTCGGCTGGCGGCACGCTGACCATCCGCGGTTTCGACTCGACCCGCATCAGCCAGACCTTCGACGGCATTCCGCTGAACGACACCGGCAACTATGCGATCTATTCCAACCAGCAGCTAGACCCGGAACTGATCGAACAGGTCAACGTCAACCTCGGTACCACCGACGTCGATTCTCCGACCGCCGCCGCGACCGGCTCGACCGTCAACTATCGCAGCCTGATGCCTTCCGACAAGTTCGGCGCGCGCATGGTCGGCTCGGTCGGCGACTACAGCTTCTTCCGCGTGTTCGGCCTGGTCAACACCGGCGTCTTCACTCCTTGGGGCACCAAGGCTTGGATCGCAGGAAGCAGCGCGACCAACGACGTCGTGTTCAACAATTACGGCAAGATCGCCAAGCAGCAGTATAATGCCAAGATCTATCAGCCGATCAGCAGCAACGGCGACTTCATTGCCATCTCGGGCCACTACAACCAGAACCGTAATAACTTCTTCGGTTCGGCGCCGCTGCGCAACGACACCAATGTCTTCACCTCGACCGGCGGCACTGGCCCGAACGCCGCCGCCCCAACGCTGGTGACCGGTGCCGTCCGCACCGCAGGCACGGGTTCGAGCAACCGTTTCCCCAACAGCCGCGACGAACTGCCTTACAATGTCGCTCGCTGCCAGATCGACACGCCCTCGGCTGGTACCGTCGACGTTCCTAATAGCTGCGGCACGAGCTTCGACGAGCGTTATAACCCGTCGAATACGGCCAACATCCGCGTCAACTCGCGCTTCACGCTGGCCAATAATCTCGTCCTGTCGGCCGACCCGTATTATCAGTACACCAAGGCCAATGGCGGCGGCACGGTACGTGCCCAGGAAGGCGCCTTTACCGCCCGCAACGGCCAGACCTTCTACGGCTACATCGGGAACAACTATTATTTCGGCCGTGACCTGAACGGCGACGGTGATCTGTTGGATCGCACGACGACCATCGGCAACACCACGACCAATGGCGGCGTCACGCTGCTGGCGCCCAGCCAGACCGTCACGCATCGCTATGGCGTGATCTCGTCGCTGCGTTACGACTTCATGCCGGGTCAGACGCTGCGCGTCGCCTATACGCACGAATATGCGCGTCACCGCCAGACCGGCGAGCTGGGCTACCTTCAGCTGAACGGCCAGCCTTTCGACGTCTTCCCGATCAACAATCCGATCCTCGCCACCAACGGCTTCGCCGTGCAGAAGCGTGATCGCCAGTCCTTCGCGATCCTGGATCAGGTATCGGGCGAGTATACGGGCAAGTTCTTTGATGACGCCTTGACCATCCAGGCAGGTGTCCGTGCGCCGTGGTTCAAGCGCGACCTGAACAACTTCTGCTTCGTTACCTCGGGTGGCGGCAATGTCGACTGCTTGGGTCGCGGCAACGATGCGGCCAATGCTGCCTATGCGGCTCAGAACCCCTATTCGTACAACGCAGCGACCAATACGGTCACGGGCTACGCGGTGCCGCAGCAGCGTGTCCTGCGCTACAACCGCGTCCTGCCGAGCGCGGGCTTCACCTATCGCCTAGACAACAGCGCCTCGGTCTTTGCGAATTATTCGCGCGGCTTCCAGGTTCCGGGCACCGACAACCTGTATCAGACGCTGTATTATCCCGCAGGCGCTGAAGCGGCCAATCCGAAGCCCGAATTCTCGGACAATTTCGATCTGGGTGCGCGCTACACGACCAACCGCATTCAGGCGCAAGTCGGCCTTTGGTACACCAAGTTCAGCAACCGCTTGGCCTCGGCCTATGACGTCGACACCCAGCAGACGATCTATCGCAACCTGGGCCGCGTCGATAAGTACGGCATCGACGGCTCTATCGCCTATCGTCCGGTCGACGACGTGATGCTCTATGTCTTCGGGTCGTACCTGAAGTCGGAGATCAAGAACGACGTCGTGCTGGGCCGTTGCCCGACCACGCTGACGGCGGCGAACACCACGACCAACTGCTCGGCCGCTGGCGCTCCGGTCTATGCGCTGACCGCCGGCAAGCGGGAGTCGGGTGCACCGGTCTACACCTTCGGCGGTCGCGCCCAGGCTACGCTGGGTCCGGTTGATTTGGGTGTCCAGGCCAAGCGCACCGGGCGTCGCTACCTGAACGATCAGAACCTGCCGCAGTTCGCCTGCACCGTGGCGCTGATCAACAATGTCTGCCCGACCGTCGCCAACGTCCCAGCTTCGTTCAGCGGCACGCGGGGTATTCAGTACCAGACCTATGGCGCCTATGCTCCGGGTTACACGACCGTCGATCTCGACGCCCGTATCGCTCTTGGTTGGACCGGCATCGGCACCGACAAGACCTATATTCAGGTGAACCTGCAGAACGTGTTCAACACCTTCTATGTTGGTGGCCTGGGTCAAGCAGGCCAGACGGCCAATGTCGTCTCGTCGCTGCCCTTCGTGCAGATCGGTTCGCCGCGCGCGCTGATCGTGTCGCTCAATACGCAGTTCTAAGTCGCTAACCCGGCGTTAGTGCCGGATAGCATCCGGGCCGTCCCTCCTTCGGGAGGGGCGGCCCTTCTTTTTTGCCCTTCCCTCACAGGCCGTGTAGATGTCGCTCGGCCATGGCCAGTCATTCGCCCGCCGCGACGTCCCCCGCTTCGCCCCCCGCCTCCGATCCCCTGTCGGTACGGCCGTTTTTCGAGAACAAGGCGCGTGCCTTCTGGACGCTGCAGGCGGCCGGGTGGTCGGGCTATCTGGTGCTGCGATCGGTGGTCGGCATCTCCAACGGCTTTTCGCTGGAGAAAATCATCCCCGTGATCATCGAGGCGATCCTGGGCTATTGCATCACCCTGCTGCTCTCGACGCTGTACGGCTATTACCGGCGCATTCCGCGTATCATGGGGGTGTTCCTGACGCTGGCGACGCTGGCGGCGGCGACGTTCCTGTACGCCGCGCTCAATGCCTTTTCCTTTTCGTTCATCACCACGACCCAGCCGGGCGTCACCGTCACCCTGCTGATCGGCAATCTGTTCATCACCTTCGTGGTGCTGGCGGGATGGTCGGCGCTGTATTTCGCGATCAACTATTATCTGATCGTCGAGAGCCAGATCGACGAGATGCGCGCCTTGGAGCTCCAGGCCTCGACCGCGCAGCTGGCGATGCTGCGCTATCAGCTGAACCCGCATTTCCTGTTCAACACGCTGAACTCGATCTCGACTTTGGTGCTGCTGAAACAGACCGAGCGCGCCAATGCGATGTTAAGCCGGCTGTCAGCCTTCCTCCGCTACACCCTGGCCAATGAGCCGACCGCGCATGTCACCGTGGCGCAAGAGGTTGAAACGCTGAAACTCTATCTCGAAATCGAAAAGATGCGCTTCGAAGACCGCCTGCGTCCCAGTTTCGAGATCGACCCGCGGGCGGAGCGCGCGCGCCTGCCCTCGCTGCTGCTGCAACCGCTGGTCGAGAATGCCATCAAATACGCCGTCACGCCGCAGGAGGAAGGCGCGGAAATCCGCGTCGATGTGCGACTGGTCGGGCAACGGGTGCGGATCGCCGTATCCGACACCGGCCCCGGCTTGCACGAGATCCGTCATTCCTCAAGCGTTTCGACCGGCGTTGGACTGTCCAATATCCGCGAACGACTGGCCCAGGCT
The DNA here is from genome assembly GCF_001422185.1 of Sphingomonas sp. Leaf257. Lineage (NCBI taxonomy): Bacteria > Pseudomonadati > Pseudomonadota > Alphaproteobacteria > Sphingomonadales > Sphingomonadaceae > Sphingomonas > Sphingomonas sp. Leaf257. The sequence goes on along the minus strand of NZ_LMMH01000002.1, from coordinate 115,476 downwards.
TATGGCCCGGACCATCGTTTCGAATCCCGCTCCGCGCCGGCTGGCGGATTCTCGGTGGAGATCGAGATCCCCTTCCAGCTTGAGAATGTGAACAGAGAGGCCGCATGACCATCCGTACCATCCTCGTCGACGACGAGCCCCTGGCGATCCAGGGCATGGAGCTTCGGCTCCAGGCGCACGACGACGTCGAGATCATCGAGCGTTGCTCGAACGGGCGCGAGGCGATCCGCGCGATCAAGACGCACAAACCCGACCTCGTTTTTCTCGACATCCAGATGCCCGGTTTCGACGGCTTTTCGGTGGTCCAGGGCCTGATGGAGGTCGAGCCGCCGCTGTTCGTCTTCGTCACCGCCTATTCCGACCACGCCCTGCGCGCGTTCGAGGCGCAGGCGGTCGACTATCTGATGAAGCCGGTCGAGGAAGCGCGTCTCGCCGACACGCTCGACCGGGTTCGCCAGCGCCTGAACGAGAAGCGCGGCGCGGGCGAGGTCGAGAAGCTGAAGGAAGTGCTCGCCGAACACGCCCCCGACGCGGTGACCGACCTGAGCGAGGGCGGCGAAGTGGCGTCGAGCCGGTTCGAGAAGCTCATCAACATCAAGGATCGCGGCCAGATCTTCCGTGTCGATGTCGACACGATCGAGATGATCGAGGCGGCGGGCGACTATATGGTCATTAACACCGGCGACAATTCGCTGGTCCTGCGCGAGACGATGAAGGATCTGGAAAAGCGGCTCGATCCGCGGCGTTTCCAGCGGGTGCACCGCTCGACCATCGTGAACCTGGATCTGGTGAAGCAGGTGAAGCCGCACACCAATGGCGAATGCTTCCTGCTGCTCGAATCGGGCGCGCAGGTGAAGGTGTCGCGCAGCTACCGCGACGTCGTGGCGCGGTTCGTCCATTGATCTGAGGTCCGTACCCCACCTCCGTTCACACTGAGCGAAGTCGAAGTGCACGTTCCGCGCTGGATTGAGCGGGAGGGGCGTGGCCTTCGACTTCGCTCAGGCTGAACGGAGGCTTGAAGCTGACCCAAAACCCAACAGCCGTTCACGCTGAGCGAAGTCGAAGCGCACGCCCCGACAGCGGCCGAACAACCCTACCGCAACCCCAGCATCTTGTGCGTCTGAAGCGTCAGCCGCCAGCGCGGCCGCTCCATCACCATGGCGATGCACGCCTCGCGATTTGCATCCGCCTGCGGATCGTCGAGCGGCTGGAGCAGGTGGTTCGCGAAGTCCCATCCCTCGACCTCAGCCGGGTCGATTCCTGCCTGCGGCCAGACCAGCTTCAATTCCTGGCCCGAACGACGGAGGCTTGAAGCTGACCCAAAACCCAACAGCCGTTCACGCTGAGCAAAGTCGAAGCGCACGTCCCGACAGCGGCCGAACAACCCTACCGCAACCCCAGCATCTTGTGCGTCTGAAGCGTCAGACGCCAGCGCGGCCGCTCCATCACCATGGCGATGCACGCCTCGCGATTTGCATCCGCCTGCGGATCGTCGAGCGGCTGGAGCAGATGGTTCGCGAAATCCCATCCCTCGACCTCGGCCGGGTCGATTCCCGCCTGTGGCCAGACGAGCTTCAGTTCCTGCCCCGAACGCTGGACGACGTCAGACCCCGCCTTGGGACTGATGCATACCCAATCGATGCCCGGATGCGCTGCGATCGTCCCGTTGCTCTCGATCGCGATGAAGAAGCCCGCCGCGTGCAAGCTGTCGACCAGCGCATCGTCGACCTGGAGCATCGGCTCGCCCCCGGTTAGCACCACGAAGCGCTCGCCCCGCGACTCGCCCCAGAAACCCTCGACCGCCGCGACCAGCGCGCCTGCGTCTGCAAAGCGCCCGCCACCCAAGCCATCGACCCCGACGAAATCCGTGTCGCAGAAGCGGCAGATCGCGCTCGCCCGGTCCTGCTCGCGGCCGGACCACAGGTTGCAGCCGGCAAAGCGCACGAACACCGCGCGCCGCCCGGCCTGCACGCCCTCGCCCTGGAGCGTCAGGAACATTTCCTTGACGGCATAGCTCATCGGCTCAGCCCTGCGGCTTGACCGCATAGGCGGTGGGATCGGGGATGCCCGCTTCCTCGAAACCGCGCGAACGCAGGCGGCAGCTGTCGCATTCGCCGCAATGCAGCCCCTCGGGCGTCGGGTCGTAGCAGGACCAGCTGATCCCCATATCGACACCCAGCCGCATGCCTTCGCGCACGATATCCGCCTTGGTCATGTGCTGGAGCGGCGCATGGATCTTGAACGGCTGGCCCTCGACGCCTGCCTTGGTCGCGATCTCGGCCAGCCCCTCGAAGGCGGCGATGAATTCGGGACGGCAATCGGGATAGCCCGAATAGTCGAGCGCGTTCACGCCGATGAACAGGTCGCGCGCGCCCGCCGCTTCGGCCCAGCCGAGCGCGAGGCTGAGGAAGATCGTGTTGCGCGCGGGCACATAGGTGACGGGGATACCCGGCTGAACGCCGTCCTTGGGCACATCGATATCCGCGGTCAGCGCAGAGCCGCCAAAGGCCGACAGGTCGAGCGGCAGGACGATGTGGCGCTCGGCACCCAGCGCCTCGGCGACTCGCGCGGCGGCGGCGAGTTCGACCTTGTGGCGCTGGTTATAGTCCACCGAAAGCGCGAGTACGCGATAGCCGGCGGCCTTGGCCGAAGCAGCGGAAATCATCGAGTCCAGCCCGCCCGAAACGAGCACGACCGCCATGGGAGCAGAAGATGTCATGATGGGGCCGATCGCTACGCCCATTGGCGCGCGGTTGCAATGGTGCGTTGGGGCCGAGCTTGGGAGCTGCAAGAAAGGGCGGGACCGAAAGATCAGTCCCGCCAAGGACCTGACCGGGCATGCTGAGGACCCGGGCGAGGGAGAATTCCGCTACTGAAGCAGAACCCCCTTCTAGCAGCATGATGGTTAAAAAACCGAAAAGCCGATCCGTTTCAGTTCTTCAACTTCCAGCCCTTGCGCAGCAGGACGTAGCACAGGACCGCCATTACGATGTCGATGCCGAGCACGACGAACCCGCCCAGCGTCACCGGCGAGTCGGCAAGACCCAGGAAACCATAGCGGAAGCCCGAGATGACGTAGAAGAACGGGTTGGCATGGCTGATCGCGCGGAACGCCGGGGCGAGGCCATCGACCGAATAGAAGGTGCCTGACAGCAGCGACAGCGGCACGACGACGAAATTGGTCACGGCCGCCGCATGGTCGAACTTCTCCGCCCAGATCGAGGTCAGCACACCCAGCAGCGCGAGGAACACCGAGCCCAGCAGGCCGAACCACAGCACCGCGAACAGCGCGTGCGGGGTGACGTGCACCCCCGGCCAGATCGCCATCGCGGCCCACACCGTCACCCCGACCAGCACCGCGCGCGTCACCGCGCCGCCGACCAGCGCGGCCAGCAGCTCGGCGGTGGAGAGCGGCGGCATCAGATAATCCACGATCGTGCCCTGAATCTTGCCGACCAGCAGCGAGAAGCTGGCATTGGCGAAGGCATTGTTCATCATGCCCATCACGATCAGGCCCGGCGCGATGAAATCGGCGAACGGCACCTGCATCCCCGCGACCGGCACGGCGTGGCGACCGCCCAAGGCGGTGGTGAAAATGATGAGGTAGAGCAGCGTCGTGACCGACGGCGCCCAGATCGTCTGGAGCTGCACCTTGAAGAAACGGCGCACCTCCTTGATATAGAGGGTTCGAAGGCCGCCCCAGTTGATGTTCCGAATGACGGGCTCACCGGGGGCGGCGCGCACCGCCGAGTGGATTTCACCGAGGGGGGGCTGGCTGCTCATCGCCATAGCGCGTAACGGTTGCCGTGGCCGCCCGCAACCCGGTACGATGACTGGCGGTTGCGATGATGAAGTGAGGAAAGGTTTCGAATGTCGTGGACCGATGAGCGGATCGATACGCTCAGGACGATGTGGGAGGCGGGACAGACCGCCAGCCAGATCGCCGAAGCACTGGGCGGGGTCAGCCGCAACGCGGTGATCGGCAAGGCGCACCGCCTGGGCCTGCAGGCGCGCCCGTCGCCGGTGAAGGCCAATGAGCCCGCCGCGGCTCCTGCCCCCGAGCCGGTGGTCGCGGCCGCGCCGCCGCCGCCCCCTCCCGCGCCGGAGCCCGAGCCCGAGCCCGAGCCTTCGCCCTTCGTGGCCGAGGATGAACCGGACGCAGAGGTCGAAGCCGAACCCGCCAAGGCGCGCGAGCCGCAGCCGATCCTGCGGTCGGTCGGCCCAGGCGGCTTCGTCCGTCAGTCGCCCGGCGAGCAGCAGCCCCCGCCCTCGCCCGCGCCGCCGCGCCGTCTGGTGCCCGCCAAGCCGAGCCCCGAAATGGCGGGCAAGACCTCGCTGCTCGACCTGAACGATCGCATCTGCAAATGGCCGATCGGCCATCCGGGCGAGCCGGACTTTCACTTTTGCGGCGACAAGGTGAATCCGGGCTTCCCATATTGCGTCGCGCATTGCGGCCATGCCTATCAGGCGCAGCTGCCCCGCCGCGACCGCCGTCCGCCGCCGCCTTTGCCCTTTGGCGGCCCGCGCGTCCGCTGATTCGGGGCCTAAGAAAAAAGCCCGCCGGTTTCGCGACCGGCGGGCTTTTTCGTGGCCCGTGCGGTCCCCTCGGCTTCGCTCAGCCTGAACGGAATTTGGGGCAAGTTCCCCTAAGCCGTTCGCACCGAGCGAAGTCGAGGTGCACGCCCCGCCGCCTACCTCAAGCGACAGGGCGCGCCCCTCACATCAGAACCGGAACGCCGCCGTCGCGCGCAGCGAGTGCCAGCGGAACTTGTCGTCCGACCGCCGGATATCCGTGCCGCTGGTGTTCGGCGCCAGCACGAACGGATTGGTCGCAGGCGCCGATCCTTGCGTCACCCGGACACGCGTGTCGTCGTCGCGATACTGGTGGTACATATATTCCATGCCGATCGAGAAGTTGCGCCCGATCTTCTGCTCGATACCGCCGCCGCCGAGGAAGCCGAACTGGTTGCGCTTGCCGCTGAGGGCAAAGGCGTTCGACCCGTTCGAGGTCGCGAACTCGCGGTTGATCCGGGCATAGCCGCCGCCGAACGTGCCGTAGAACAGCGTGTTGTTCGCGGCATAACCCGCGCGACCGCGGACCGAAGCTTCCCAGTCGATGCTGCGCGTGAACGTGTACCAGGCGGGCGTGGTCGAAAAGGCCGAGACGCTGTCGGTGATTTCCGACTTACCGAACTCGCCGACCACGCCGTACACGATGTTGCCCACCTGATGGTCGGCACCGACGCGGCCATAATAGGCGATGCCGTCCTTGTCGTTGTCGCAACCCGTGGCGGCATTTTGCGGCGACAGGACGCTGCGCGCGCGGCCGTTGCAGAAGCCCGGCGAGAAGGCATTGGCGCCGGTCGCGGTCGTCACGACATCGCCGAATCGCCCGTCCAGGTTGCGGTCGAACAGGAAGCGCGAGCCGACATCATTGGGCTGCACGTCATAACCGAAGCTGCCGCCGACATAGACGCCGGAGAAGGGCGCATCGTCCTCACCCGCATAGGTGCCGTCCTGCGCCATGGCCGGCGCGGCGATCAGCGCCGAGGCCATGGCCCCCGCCATCCAGAATTTCATCATTATCACTCCCGTACCCTTGGCATAAAGGTAACGGGCTAACGGACCGGGCCGGTGGAAATATCCCACGTTAGAATATCGGCAAAGCTTTGTTGCATTTGCGCAACGCGCCACGAAGCTGGCGCAAGCGCTCCGGAAGCCCTATAGTTCCCGTTATGTCCAATGATCTGTTCGCGGGCGGCGCCCGTTCCCAGCCCGCTTATGACGCTTCCTCGATCGAGGTGCTCGAGGGGCTGGAGCCGGTTCGTCGCCGCCCGGGCATGTATATCGGCGGCACCGACGAGCGCGCGCTGCATCACCTGGCGGCCGAAGTCCTCGACAATGCGATGGACGAAGCGGTGGCGGGCCACGCCACCCGGATCGAGGTGAAGCTGGAGCCGGGCAACCGCCTGACCATCGTCGACAATGGGCGCGGCATTCCGGTCGATCCGCATCCCAAATTCCCCGACAAGTCGGCACTGGAGGTGATCCTTTCGACGCTCCATTCGGGCGGCAAGTTCACCGGCAAGGCCTATGCGACCTCTGGCGGCCTGCACGGCGTCGGCATCTCGGTGGTCAACGCGCTATCGTCGGACACGGTGGTTGAGGTGGCGCGCGAGCGTGTCCTCTATCGCCAGCGTTTTGCGAAAGGCGCGACGCTGGGTCCGCTGGAGACCGTCGGCGCCGCTCCCAATCGGCGCGGCACCAGCGTCGCCTTCACGCCGGATACCGAGATTTTCGGACCCGAACTGCACTTCAAGCCCGCGCGGCTGCACAAGCTGGTCCGGTCCAAGGCCTATCTGTTCGCGGGCGTCGAGATACGCTGGCACTGCGCGGCCGAACTGATCACCGACGACACGCCCGCCGATGCGGTCTTCCAGTTCCCCGGCGGTCTTGCCGACCATCTGAAGGAGCAGATCGGCGGACGCGAATGCGCGACGGCGGATTTCTTTTCGGGCAATCAGGACTTCCCGGCCGAACAGGGCCGCGTCGAATGGGCGGTCGCTTGGCCGCTCTGGAGCGACGGCAGCTATAGCTGGTATTGCAACACCATCCCCACCCCCGATGGCGGCACGCACGAACAGGGCCTGCGCCAGGCCTTGGTCCGGGGCCTGCGCGCGTTCGGCGAGCTGGTGAATCAGAAAAAGGCCAAGGACATCACGGCCGACGACGTGATGGTCGGCTCCGAACTGATGCTCTCGGTCTTCATCCGCGAACCGCAATTCCAGAGCCAGACCAAGGACCGCCTGACCAGCCCGGAAGCCGCCGGACTGGTTGAAAAGGCGGTGCGCGACCATTTCGACCATTATCTGTCGGCGAACATGGATCGCGGCAAGGCGCTGCTCGGCTATGTGCTCGACCGCATGGACGAGCGGCTGCGCCGCAAGGCCGAGCGTGAGGTCAAGCGCAAGACAGCGACCTCCGCCCGCAAGCTGCGCTTGCCCGGCAAGCTGACCGACTGTTCGGCGGACAGCCCCGAGGGCACCGAGCTGTTCATCGTCGAGGGCGACTCGGCAGGCGGCTCGGCAAAGCAGGCGCGCGACCGCAAGACGCAGGCGATCCTGCCCATCCGCGGCAAGATCCTGAACGTCGCCAGCGCGACCTCGACCAAGATCCTGCAGAATCAGGAAATCGCCGACCTGACGCTGGCCATGGGCTGCGGCACGCGCAAGGATTGCGACCCGACCCAGCTGCGCTACGAAAAGATCGTCATCATGACCGACGCCGACGTGGACGGCGCGCATATCGCCACGCTGTTGATGACCTTCTTCTTCCAGGAAATGCCCGATCTGGTGCGGCGCGGACATCTCTACCTTGCCCAGCCGCCGCTCTATCGCCTGACGGTCGGCGCCAAGTCGCTCTATGCCCGCGACGACGCCCACCGCGCCGAGCTCGAGCGCACCGCGTTCAAGGGCAAGAAGGTCGACGTCGCGCGCTTCAAGGGCCTGGGCGAGATGAACCCCGGCCAGCTGCGCGAGACCACTATGGACCCCGCCACCCGCAGCCTGATCCGCATCACCCTGCCCCAGGAATATGAGGAACGCGCGGGTGTGAAGGACCTGGTCGACCGGCTGATGGGCAACAACCCGGCGCACCGCTTCGCCTTCATTCAGGAAAATGCGGCAAGGCTGGACGAGGAGGTTATCGACGCCTGATCGACCTGCTGGGTCCGTTCAGCATCGATGCAGGTTCAGCCAGGATATTTTCTTGAGGCCGTTTCTCCCACCGGCCAACGGACACAGCAAAAGATATCGCGCCGATCGCGCGCCGTATCGCCGTGGGAGTTTACGATGTTTATCCTTCCGCTTTTGGTCGCGTTTCTGCCGCTTCAGGATAATGACGTCTCGCCGACCGCTGCGGAGATCGTGGTGACCGGCGAGCGCGTCGAAAAAGCGCGAAAAGCTCTCGATCAATGCCGCGCAAAGAACTGTCCGCCACGCGACGACATATTGCTGTCGCTGACTCTGGCGGATGCGCAGTTTCTGGAGGGTGATTACCGGAACAGCCGCCGGACGCTGATGGCCGCCAGGCGTCGTAATGCCGGCTTTGCCTCTCACTACCCGCTGGAGGTGGCCGCGCTACACCGTGCGACGGGGCGCCTGCACAGCCTGAATGGCAAGCCGGAACGGGCGCTGGGGCGCGGGGCGGACGCCGTCGATGCACTTCGAACCCGCTATGATCCGGTTAGTCGGGAGGTTCTCTTGCAACGGTTGAGCAATGGCGACGGGCTGGTGCGGACCCATGAAATCGAAGCCGGACTGGCCCGCTATGCCGATGTGGCGCGGGCCGCCGAACGTGCCGGGCTACCTGACATACAGGGCCTGGCCATGCTGCGGCGGGCAATGCTGCTGACATCGATGGCCGAATCGACCTGGAGCTATCGCGCACTTGCCGAGCGTGCACGCGCCGCAATCCTCGACAATCGCGATCCCCGGTTCCTGCCCTTTCGGAATGCCGTGCGGATCATGCCCGTCCGCGAAGCCAAAGGTGAGGAGGCTCGCAAGGCCGTGATCGACGCGGTGATGGCGCAGTTGGAACCAGACCCCTCGCCGCGCCCCAATCCGCTGCTCGTCTATCAGCCCTCGCTGCGGATCGAGGATTTCCATTATGGCCTAGCTTCCGGCACCAGTGATCCGGCCTTCGTGGATATCAGCTTCCGCATCCTGCCATCGGGACAAACGGCCGATGTTCATATCATCAATCTGGTCGGCCCGGTCGCATCACGTTGGACCGAGATCATCATGAAAGCGATCGCCGAACGCCGCTACGCGCCCCTGGCACATGCCGACGGGCTGCTTCGCTTGGAGCGGACCAATTTCGTGTCGGACGTCATCGGCGGCAATTTTCCGGGCAGCGGGGGAGGTATCAATGCCTTGGCAAACTCGCCGTCACGAATACCGCATCGTAGCGCGGAGCGGCGTTTGGAGATCATGGATCTGACACTAGACGCCGATCCAGAAATTCCCCCGGCCGCGTCGATGAACTAGGGTAGCCCTCACCTATACACCCTAGCGCCGATGCGTTGACGCAAGGACGCAATAGCCCGTATGATCGGACTGGGCGGCCACCTGTGCCGCCCTTTGCTGTTTGAAGGAGACGTCCCGTGACCATCACCGCCCTGATGCCCGTTTACCCACGGTGCGGGGTGCGTCCGGTCCGAGGCGAAGGCGTCTATCTCTATGGCGAAGACGGCGAGCAGTATCTGGACTTCGCCGCCGGTATCGCGGTGAACGCGCTGGGCCATGGCCATCCGAAACTGGTCGACGCGATCGCCAAACAGGCCGCGACGCTGATGCACGTGTCGAACCTGTACGGCAGCCCGCAGGGTGAGCATTTCGCCCAGCGGCTGGTCGATTCGACCTTTGCCGACACGGTGTTCTTCACCAATTCGGGCGCGGAAGCCGTCGAGTGCGCGATCAAGACCGCGCGCCGCTATCACTTCGCCAATGGCAATCCGCAGCGTCATACGCTGATCACGTTCAACAACGCGTTCCATGGCCGGACGCTCGGCGCGATCTCGGCAACCAACCAGCCCAAGATGCGCGACGGGTTCGAGCCCTTGCTGCCGGGCTTTGCTTACGCGCCGTTCGACGATCTGGAAGCCGCGCTGGCGCTGATCGACGAGAATACCGCCGGTTTCCTGGTCGAGCCGATCCAGGGCGAAGGCGGCCTGCGCCCCGCCAGCATGGAATTCCTCCAAGGGCTGCGCAAGGCGTGCGACGAGCATGGCCTGCTGCTGGTGCTGGACGAGGTGCAGTGCGGTTACGGCCGCACCGGCAAGTTCTTTGCGCATGAGCTGTACGGCGTGAAGCCCGACATCATGGCCGTCGCCAAGGGTATCGGCGGCGGCTTCCCGCTGGGCGCGTGCCTGGCGACCGAGGAAGCGGCCAAGGGCATGGTCGCGGGCACCCATGGCTCGACCTATGGCGGCAATCCGCTGTCCATGGCGGCGGGCGAGGCGGTGCTGGACGTGATCCAGGAGCCGGGCTTCCTCGAGCATGTCGAGGCGATGGGCCAGCGGCTGCGCTCGACGCTCGAGCAGATGATCCCGAACTTCGATCATCTGTTCGAGGAGGTTCGCGGTCACGGCCTGATGCAGGGTCTGAAGATGAAGAGCGACAGCCGCCGTTTCGTCGCGCATTGCCGCGACAATCACGGGCTGCTGCTGGTGGCGGCGGGCGAGAACGTCATCCGCATCCTGCCGCCGCTGGTCATCGACGAGAGCCACATCACCGAGTTCGCGACGAAGCTGTCGGACGCCGCGCGCGTCTACGTCCCCGCCGCCGACGACTGATATCCCTGCCACCCCGGCGGCGGCAAACCGCCGGGGGACGGAGTATAGACCCATGACGATCCGCCACTTCCTGAACCTCGCCGACGCCGGTCCCGAGGGTGTGACCGCCATTCTGACCGATGCGCAGGCCCGCAAGGCCGCCCGCGTCGGTTTTACCAAGGGCCGCGTCGATGCCGATACGCCGCTGACGGGCCATGTGCTCGCCATGGTGTTCGAGAAGAACTCGACCCGCACCCGCGTCAGCTTCGACATGGCGATCCGCCAGCTCGGCGGCACCTCGATCGTGCTCGATGCGGGCACGATGCAGCTGGGGCGCGGCGAGACGATCGCCGACACCGCGCGCATCCTGTCGGGCTATACCGACGCGATCATGATCCGCACCGACGACCATGCCAAGGTCGAGGAAATGGCGCATTATGCATCCGTGCCGGTCATCAACGGCCTGACCGACCTGTCGCATCCGTGCCAGATCATGGCCGACCTTCTGACCGTGATCGAGGCGGGCAAGACCCTGTCCGGCATGAAGGTCGCTTGGCTGGGCGACGGCAACAACGTGCTGCACTCGATCGTCGAGGCGGGCGGGCTGCTCGGCTTCGACGTGGTCGCCGCCTGCCCCAACGGCTATCACCCCGAGCCCGGCACGCTGGAGCTGGGTAACGGCCGCGCGACCTGCACCACCGATCCGCGTGCGGCGGTCGAGGGCGCGGACATCGTCGTCACCGACACCTGGATCTCGATGGGCCAGGCCCATGCCGAGGAAAAGCTGGCCGCGATGATGCCGTTCCAGGTCAATGCCGACCTCATGGCGCTGGCCAGGCCGGACGCCAAGTTCCTCCACTGCCTGCCTGCGCATCGCGAGGAAGAGGTGACGTCGGATGTCATCGACGGCCCGCAGTCGTTGATCTGGCCGGAAGCGGAAAACCGCCTCCATGCGCAGAAATCGGTGCTGCGCTGGTGCTTTGGTCAAGTGGGGGGCCAGATCGGTTGATCGCAGGCCGGGCCATACTATCTATGGAAAGGCCGGCGGGTTCGTCGGCCTTTTCTCTTTTCCCTGCCGCACTGGCATCATAGCGCCCGGCCCCCTCCGGAGCGTAAAGGCACGAGCATGACCGACATCACCCTGCCCGACCTCGACCGCGCGATCGGTTTCATCATCCCCGAGCATCATGCGCGCGGACGGCTGGTACGGCTGGGCCCGGTGCTGGACGAGATTCTGGCGGCGCATGCCTATCCGCCCGCGATCGAGCGGCTGCTGGCCGAGGCGCTGACCCTGACCGCGCTGATGGGTGCGACGCTGAAGGACACCAGCGGCCAGTTGACCATCCAGACGCGCAGCGACAGCGGCGTGATCCGCCTGCTGGTGTGCGATTATCGCGGTGGCGAGCTGCGCGGCTATGTCCAGTATGACGAGGACCGGCTGGCCGAACTGCCCGCCGAACCGACGCTGTTCGCGCTGTTCGGTCAGGGTTATCTGGCGATCACCTTCGACCTTGCGATGACCGACGAACGCTATCAGGGCATCGTGCCGCTGGACGGCGATACCCTGTCGAGCGCCGCCGAGAGCTATTTCATCCAGTCCGAGCAGATCCCCAGCCTGCTGCGCGTCGGGATCAGCAAGGGGCCGGACGGGCGGACGGTCGCGGGCGGCCTGTTCCTCCAGCACCTGCCCGAGGGCGAGGAAGGGCGCGAGCGGCTGCACGTCAAGCTCGACCACCCGGAATGGGAGCATGTCCAGGCGCTGGGCCAGACGATGCAGGTCGAGGAACTGGCCGACGCCGCGCTGCCGCTGGAAACTTTGGTGTGGCGGCTGTTCAACGAGGAGCAGAATGTCCGCGTGTCGGAAAGCCCCGCCATCGTGCGCGGCTGCCGCTGCTCGGCGGAGTATATCGCCAGCGTCATCACGAAGTTCTCGGTCGAGGAACGGCGCGAGATGGCGGATGCCGATGGCCTGATCCAGGTGGACTGCGCCTTCTGCGCGAAGAAATTCCCGGTGCCCTTCGACGCCGAGCCTGCGGCCTAAAGCAGGATGACGTCGCATTGAGCCAATGTGAGCCCCTCCCCTTCAGGGGAGGGGTTGGGGTGGGGCCTTTCCACGAACGCCGCGCTTGCGGAAGCGCCCCACCCCCGCCCCCTCCCCTAAAGGGGAGGGGTGGCGATGCTGTCAGGCCTGACGGAGGGGTATAGCGGCCTGCGAGGGAGCCTGCCCCTCCACCACCAGCCTTCGGCTGGCGGTCCCCCTCCCCAAGCAAAGCTTGGGGAGGAATTGGAGTACCGACCCCTAACCACAAGCACGTCCCCGGCGAAGGCCGGGGCCAGTTGCGGTGATGGTCAGATGATTCCCCACGTCGCGTGGGAGGCGTGCTCGCCTCTCACGCGATGCCACCGTGCACCACGACTGATATGGAAACTGGGCCCTGGCCTCCGCCGGGGTGACGCAAGGGGTTTGATGGCCCTTAGCCCCCCAGCGCCTCGACCAGCGCCTTGACCTTCTGCTGGCGCCATTGCGGCAGCGGGGCGACCAGCCAGTACCCCATGCGCGAAGGCACCGCCTCGCCGGTGGCGAGCACCCGCCCCTCGGCCAGATCGCGCTCAGCCAGCAGTTGCGGCACGATCGCCCGGCCCAGCCCCGCCGCAACCGCGTCGATCGCCAGGCCTGCATCGGTGACACGGACCAGCGGCGCGCCTTCTTCGGGCGCACCCGGCCAGGCGATCAGCGGCGCGTCCGCCGGACCGATGGGAATCATCCCGTCCGACTCGATCGCCTCACCCTCCAGGCCACCGGGTCCGTCACCCCAGCGGATGGCGAGGTCCAGATTGGCCTCGGTGAAGTCCAGCCCCTCATCCGACGCGATCAGCGAGAAACGCAGGTCCGGGTCGCTTGCGGCGATGGCGGCGAGGCGTGGCATCAGCCACTTCTCGGTCACGTCGCGCGGGGCGGCGATGGTCAGCGACTTGGACGACTGGCCCGCCTGCATGGCGCGCACGGCATCCTCGAATTGCAGGAAACCGGCCCGCAACGGTGCGAGGCCTGCTTCGGCTTCGGGGGTCAGTTCCAGCCCGCGCGTCGTGCGGCGGAACAGGACGACGCCCAGCGTATCCTCCAGCGCGCGGATCTGCTGCCCGACCGCCGCCGGGGTCACGGCCAGTTCGTCGGCGGCGCGGGTAAAGCTCAGATGGCGCGCGGCGGCGTCCAGCACGCGCAGGCCGTTGAGCGGAAGGTGCGTCCGCTTCATGTCTCCACCGCCGGGGCGATGAGCGCGAAATGCGGGATGGCCACGTCGAAGGTCACGCCGTCCGCGCCGACCATGCGGTAACTGCCCTGCATCGCGCCGCTGGTCGTCGCGAGCGGGCAACCCGAGACATAGTCATAGGACGCGCCCGGCTGGATCACCGGCTGTTCGCCGACCACGCCCTCGCCCTCGACCGAATGCCGCGCACCCCGCGCGTCGGTGATGATCCAGCGCCGGGTGAGAAGCTGGACCGGCTGGTCGCCCTCATTCTCGATGCGGACATGATAGGCCCAGAACCAGCGCCCGCGCTGCGGCTCGGACTGTTCGGGCAGATAGCTGACCGACACGCGGACCGTCACCGGCCCGGTGGTCAGCGCATGGGGGAAAAGCGCCTTCACAGACCCACGACGCGCAGCGCCTGGTCGAGATCGTCGATCAGGTCGTCCGCATCCTCCAGCCCGACATTCAGACGCAGCATGCCCTCGCCGATGCCCATCTCGATCCGCTTGTCCTGGGCGACACCGGCATGGGTGGTCGAGGCGGGATGAGTCATCAGCGAGCGCGAGTCGCCGATATTGTTCGAGATGTCGATCAGCTCCAGCGCGTCGAGCAGGCCATGCGCCTGTTCGCGGCCGCCATCGAGTTCCAGCGCAAAGATGCTGCCGCCCGCCTTCATCTGGCGCATGGCGAGCTCGTGCTGCGGATGGCTGGGCAGCGCGGGGCACAGGACGCGCGGCACGCGGCCCTCCAGGAAGGTCGCGACCTTCAGCGCCGATTCCGACTGGCGGTGGATGCGCAGGTCCAGCGTCTCCAGCCCCTTCAGCACCACCCAGGCGTTGAACGCCGAAAGGGTCGGGCCGGTGTTGCGGGTGAAGGGCAGCAGGGTGTTGGTGATGAAGTCCTCGGTCCCGCACACCGCGCCCGCCAGCACGCGGCCCTGCCCGTCCATCATCTTGGTGGCGGAATAGGCGGTCACGTCCGCGCCGAAATCCATCGGCCGCTGGAGCGCCGGGGTGGCAAACGCATTGTCGACCACCGTGGTGATGCCGCGCTCGCGCGCGATGTCGCAGATCGCCTGGAGATCGGCCACGTCCATGGTCGGATTGGCGGGCGTCTCGAAGAAGAAGACCTTGGTCTCGGGCCGCACCGCATCCAGGAACGCCTGCGGGTCGCGCGCATCGACGACGGTGGTGGCGATGCCGAACTTCGGCAGCAGCGTGTCGGTCAGCCAGCGGCACGACCCGAACGCCGCACGCCCGCCGACCAGATGGTCGCCCGCCTGCAACTGGCAGAGCAGCACCGCGGTCATCGCCGCCATGCCCGACGCCATGGTCCGGCACGCCTCGGCGCCCTCGAGCAGGGCGATGCGCTGTTCCAGCATCTCGACGGTCGGGTTCTGGAGGCGGGAATAGGTCATCCCCTCCTGCTCGCCCGCGAACCGTGCCGCCGCGTCCCCTGCCCGGTCGTAGCAATAACCCGAGGTCAGGAAGAGCGCCTCGGAGGTTTCGCCATATTCCGACCGCGCGGTGCCGCCGCGCACGGCCTGCGTCGCGGGGCGCCATTGGGAGGTGATCGAACGGTCCTGGCCAGTCTTGCGCTTCATGCCCGTCCATTTGCCGGTCCGGGGGGCGGGGTTCAAGGATATTCGGTCGCGCACCCGATATGTCAGCGTTACGCCAGCGGAACGGAAAAGTTCCCGATCCGGTTATTCCCCCCGATCCAAACAGGGAGAATGAGCATGAAGATCCGCATCGGCCTGCTGATGGCCGCCAGCCTGGTGTCGCTGTCCGCCTGCAACGGCAAGGGCACCGACAAGCTCGCCGAGAATGTCGAAAAGGCGGCCGACAACCGTGCCGACGGCATGGAAGACCAGGCCGACGCGCTGCGCAACCAGGCCAAGATGCTCGACAAGCAGGCCGAAAAGACCCGCGACTATGCCGAGGACCGCGCCGACGCGATCAAGGCCGCCGACGTCAATGCCGCCGCGATGAGCCCCGAGCAGCGCGAGGCGGTCATCGACAACCAGGCGGCTGCGGTGCGCTGAGGCGGATGGAGTCCGGCCCCTCCACCATCGCTATCGCGATGGTCCCCCTCCCCAAGCACAGCTTGGGGAGGAATGGGATGCCGAAATCCTCCCCATCTTCGATGGGGAGGGGGACCGCCGGATGTAGCCCGGTGGTGGAGGGGCAAGCCGCCGGTTACTGCGCCTCGCGGTGGTTCGTCACCTTGCCATAAATCAGCTTGGCCACCGTCGTCAGCCTGTCGCTCGCATCCCCGGTCAGATCGAAGAACAGTACCCGGTTCGCTCCCGCCTTCAGCCACGGCGCGGGCGTGTAGAGCGTGTGGACCGGCCCGATGCTCCAGAAACGACCGAGATTATGGTCGTTCAGCCACAGCTGCCCCTTATGCGCGCCCCGCATGTCGAGATAGGTGTCGCCGGGCTGCGAAACGGTCATTTCCGCCTCGTAGAAGCAGGGACCGCTGCACGGCTTGGCCGACAATTTCAGCGACGACAGATTGTCCATCGGCAAGCGGAACATCTGCCAGTCGGTGAGCGGCTGCCCCGCCAGCGTCACCGCGCCGGTCAGGCCCGCCTGCTCGGTGCGGATCGCGTGCGAATAATTCACCCGGCCGGTATTCTCGACCAGGATATCCAGCGTCGCGGGCTTGGCGCGCGCGGGCAGTTCGACCGTCTCCTGATCCAGACGCCGGTCCAGCGTGCCGACCAGCGCCTTGTTCAGATAGACCTGCGCATAGCTGTGCATGCCCTTGAGGGCCAGCGTCTGCGCAGGGCCCGCCGGGACGGCGACGCGGTAGAGGACATAGCCGAAATTCTGGTCGAGTTCCTCGAACGTCTTCGGCTGAGCGGCCCGCACCGGCGCGGGCAGATTGTCCCAAAGCGACGCGCTGCGCCGCACCGGCGATACCGGGAAGGTCGTCGCGACTGTCGGCGCAGGGGTTGGTGCGGCGGGCTTGCCCGTCACCTCGGCGATGGCGGCGGCGATCAGGCCGTATTTGTAGCGCGGATTGCCCGCCTCATCGATCGGCGCGTCATAATCATAGCTGGTGGTGTCGGGGTGATAATCCTTGCCGGTGTGCGAGTCCGCGCCGTTCATCCAGCCGAAGGTGGTGCCGCCATGAACCATGTAGAGCGAGATCGAATAGCCGCGCTTGAGCATATAGGCCATTTCCTCAGCCTCTTTCTTGCCGTCCGTCTCGTGGTGCTCCTCGCCCCATTTGTCGAACCAGCCCGCCCAATATTCGCCGACCATGCGCAGGCCGTCAGGACGATAGGCCTCCAGCTTCGCGACCGAGCTTTGCGCGCCGCCCGAACCAAAATTGACGATCGAAGGCAGGTTGGGCAGCGAACCCTTGGCCAGATCGCCGCCCTGGTTGCTGGTGAACAGGATGCCATCGGCAAACCCCGCGCGCTTGTAGCTCGCCTCCAGCCCGCGCAAATAGGTCTGATCGCTGCCGAACGCGCCATATTCGTTTTCCAGCTGCACCGCGACGATCGGCCCGCCATTCTTGAGCAGCAGTGGCTTCACCTCCTGCCCCAGCCGCATCAGCCAGCGGTCGACGGCGGCGGTATATTGCGGATCGATCGAACGCAGGACGAGCTTGCGGTCCTTGAGCAGCCAGGACGGATAACCGCCCAGTTCCCATTCCGCACAGACATAGGGGCCGGGACGCAGGATCACGTCCAGCCCCTCGGCCTGCGCATCGCGAATGAAGGCGACGATGTCGTTCTGGCCACTGAAATCATAGACACCCGGACGCGGCTCATGCGCGTTCCAGAAGGAATAGGTGGTGATGGTGTTCAGCCCCATCGCCTTGGCCTTGCGCAACCGGTCGCGCCAATAGGCGCGCGGGATGCGGGTATAGTGCATCTCGCCCGAGATCACCTGATGCGGCTGGCCGTTGCGCAGGAAGCCCTTGCCCTTCACCTCGAAGATCCTGGCCGGGCCGTCATTCGACAGGGGGCCTTGCGCCGACATATTTTGCGCCGCCAGGGGCGAAAGCGCGGTCGCCGCCAGAATTGCGCACAAGGTCGATCGAACCGCTCGTGTCACGTCACTCTCCCGTTCATTCCGTCGCATTCGCGCAGACGGGGTTCGGGACATGCCGTGTCACCCGCCCGCGCTTCGGCATCATGGGTGCCATGCGGGACGGGGGTTCGTCAAATTGTCTGACGAATAATGCCGAGTCATTCCTCCCCTGCAAGGGGAGGAATAAGGGGTTACGCGGCTTTCCACATCGGCTGTGCCATCACGGGGGATTGGCTGCCCAGGCGGAAGCGGCCGACCTGATCGGTCATCGCGCTTGCCTCGTTGACCATTTCGCGGGCGGCGGCGGAGGCTTCCTCGACCATCGCCGCATTCTGTTGCGTCACCGAGTCGAGATCGCCGATCGCGATCGTGATCTGCGACGCGCTGCTCGCCTGTTGCTGGGATGCGTTGGCGATGTCGCCGATCAGGGTGGCCATCTCGCTGACCTGCGCGGCGATGCGCTGTAGCGTCGATCCGGCCGCGTCGACCTCCTGCACGCCCGAGCGAATTTGCGCGTCCGATGCGCCGATGCGGCTCTTCACATCCTTGGCGGCATCGGCCGAACGCTGCGCCAGCGCACGGACTTCGGATGCGACGACCGCAAAGCCCTTGCCCGCGTCACCCGCGCGCGCCGCCTCGACACCCGCGTTCAGCGCCAGCAAATTGGTCTGGAAGGCGATGCCGTCGATCACGCCGATGATCTCGGAGATTTCGTTCGAGGTACGCTCGATCCCGCCCATCGCGTCCATCGCGCGCTGCACCACGACGCCGCTCTGCGCCGCATTTTCCTGCGCGGAGGCGGCGACCTGCGCGGCCTTGTTGCCGAACTGCGCGGTTTCCTGGATCGCGGTCGTCACCTGGCGCATCGCCGCGGCCGTTTCCTCCAGCGAGGCGGCCTGATGTTCGGTACGCCGCGACAGGTCGCCAGCCGCCTTGCCGATTTCGAGCGCCGCACTGTGCACCCGGCGCGAGGACGAGTCGATCGACTGGATCGATCCGCCCAGCATCTGCGCCGCCTCGTTGAAGTGAAGCCGGAGCGGTTCGTAATCGTCGCGGAACGGCTTGGCGATGCGGTGCGACAGATCGCCGTTGGAGATGCGCGACAGCCCGTCGCCGAGCTGATTCACCATCTCCATGGTTTCGCCCATATCCTGGATCAGGACCAGCACATCCTGCGGCGTGACGACCTGCGCGGGGATCAGGGTAACGAGAAGGCGCTCCACCTGTCCCTTGGGGTCTTGGTTGAGCCATTCGAACCGGGCAAAGCCGTCCCGCAACGCCTGGGCGACCCGCTCCCCGATATGCGTGTCTGTCGGGCGGCCATCCGCCTGGCAGGGGGCGGAGAAATCCAGCGGGTTATGGCCCAGCACCTCGGACAGGCGGCGATGATAGATCCGCTCGACGGCGGCGTTGCCAGCAATGAACTTACTGTCGGACAAGAGGAGCATGGCATCGGGCGAATGCTCGAACACCGCCAGCGCCAGCCGATTCCCCAGGCTCACATCCTTCTTGCCGAACAAACCCATCGCAGCCATCCGCCCATTGTCTCTAGCGGTCCGGAGTCGAAGGCGTATCGCCCATCAATTCCGGCCATGACGTGCTGACCTAACGAACAAGTCTGAAGGATCGGTTAGGGATGTTTTGTATTGGTACCGCTTACCGAAAAAGCAATTGTCCGTCTTGGTCGGGTCGGCCATGAGCACCACATGCGTCGCCTGCTTGCTCCGCTTCGCCGTCCCGTTCCGGCGCTATTGTCACTGTTGATCGCGGCACAGGCGTTGTTCTGCTGGCGGCTGACCATGCCGCCGACGCTGGTCTTCGACGAAGTTCATTACGTTCCCGCCGCGCGCACGTTGCTGGCGCTGGAGGGGCCGGTGAATATCGAGCATCCGCTGCTCGGCAAGATGTTGATCGCGGCGGGCATGCTGATGTTCGGCGACAATGCGCTGGGTTGGCGCGCGCTGTCCACGGTGGCGGGGACGGCGATCGTCGGCGGCGTGTTCGGCATCGTCTGGCTGATGACCCGGCGGACACGCGCAGCGGCGATCGGGGCGCTGCTGACCATGTTGAACTTCATGGTGCTGGTGCAGGCGCGGATCGCGATGCTTGACGGGTTCATGGCCGCATTCGTCGTGCTGGCCGTCGTGGCGATGGCCTGGGCAGTGCGCGGGAACGCCGTGCAGAGTCGCTGGCGCTGGATGCTGGGTGCGGTGCTGCTGGGCCTCGCGGTCGGGGTGAAATGGGCGGCGGTGCCCTATCTGGGCTATGCGGCGATCGGCTTTATCCTGTTGAAGCGGCAGGACCCCAGCCGCTGGCCGGGCCTGCGCTGGTGGTCGGCCTGGGGGCTTCTCGGTCTGAGTGCGGGGCTGGCCTATGCGGCGACCTTTGCGCCAGCCTTTTTCTATACGCGCGAGCCGATGACGGTGGCGAACCTCCTGCCGTTTCAGTTGGAGATGTATGCTCGCCAGACCCAGATCCTGCCGCCGCATCATTATCAATCGACCTGGTGGAGTTGGCCCGTGATCGGGCGGCCCATCTGGTATTTCTACGAGATGGCCGAAGGCGCGCAGCGGGGTATCTTCCTGCTCGGCAATCCGGCGGTGATGTGGGGCGGGCTGGTCGCGGTGGCGGCGTGTGCGCTCGGCTGGCTGCGGACGCGGGAGGCAAGGCTGGGTGTCGCGGCGGCGCTCTGGATCGGTGGCTTCGCGGTCTGGGCGATCATCCCCAAGTCGCTGGGCTTCTACTATTATTACTTCCTGCCCGCGATCTGGCTGTCGGTCGCGCTGGCGGTGGCGATCGATCGCTGGCGGACGTGGTTGCGCGACTGGGACGAGGCCTATCTGGTCGCGGTGGCGTGTCTGTTCGTGTATTTCTACCCGATCCTGACAGCGGGGGCACTGGCGGGGCCGAAGTCCTTTGCGCGCTTTGCGTGGTTCATGGATTGGCGGTGAGGGCCACGCCCCCACCCTCAGCCCAAATTCAGTACCGCCCCCAGACGAACCGCGACGACAGCGCATAATTCCACACCGCACCGACCAGCACGCCGATCAGTGCCGATACCGCCCACTCATTCGCCCGCGCATCGTGCAGGAAGGCCGCAACGCCGACATTGGCGATCGCCCCCACGGCGCAAACCAGACAGAAGGACACCCAGCCGTCGAGCAGCGGCTTGAACCCGGTCAGACGCCGGTCGCGATAGGTCAGCGCATTGTTCAGGAAGAAGTTGAACGTCATCGCCGCCGCCACCGCGACGATCTGGCTGGCCAGGAAGCTCGCGCCCAGCAGGACGAAGAACAGGCTGAGCACCGCCATATGCACGCCCACGCCCAGCACCCCAATCGCCGAGAACATGGCGAAGCGCACCGGCACCACCTTGCCGAAGCGGCGGTCGTACAGCGCGATCAGATATTCCATCGCCACGACATGATCGAGCTTCGACTCGCCCTCGGTCCGCAGCCGGAAGACATAGGGCATTTCGGCGGCGCGTAACGGGCGCGGCGACGCACTCATGATGTCGAGCAGGATCTTGAAGCCGATCCCCGACAGATGCGGCACGGTGTCGCGCGCCACCTGGGTGCGGACCATGAAGAAGCCGCTCATCGGGTCGGACAGGTTCACGTTCAGCACCCGCTGCGACAGCTTCGTCGCAAAGGCCGACTTGGCCACCCGGTCGCGGTCCCAGTCCCCCGTCCCGCCGCCATCGATGAAGCGCGAGCCGACGACGATGTCGAGATCGCCTTCCGCCTGCAACCGGTCGAGCATCTTCGGCAGCAGCGTTTCGTCATGCTGCAAATCGCCATCGATCACCGCGACCACAGGCGCGGCGGTGGCGCACATCCCCTCGATACAGGCGGACGACAGCCCCCGCCGCCCGATCCGCTGGATCACCCGGACGCGGCTGTCGACGCGGCCCAGTTCCCGCGCGGCCTCGGCGGTCCCGTCGGGGCTGTTGTCGTCGACGAAGATCGCCTCCCACCGCCGCCCGGCCAGCGCCTGGTCGAGCTTGGCGATGAGCACGGGCACATTGGCGCGCTCGTTGAAGGTCGGGATGACGACCGCGAGTTCGAGGAGCGCGCTCATGGGCGTCAGAGGCGTTCGAGGATCGCGTCGGCCATGGCGCGGGTCGACAGGCTGCCGCCCAGATCGCCGGTCCGCGCGCCCTCGCGGATCGCGCCCGCCACCGCCGCGTCGATCCGGTCGGCCGCCTCGGTCAGGCCCAGCGAGTGGCGCAGCATCATCGCCGACGACAGGATCGCCGCGCATGGATTGGCCTTGCCCTGCCCCGCGATATCCGGTGCCGAGCCATGGATCGGCTCGTACAGCCCCTTGCCCGTCGCCCCCAGCGCGGCGGAGGGCAGCATCCCGATCGAGCCTGCGCACATCGACGCCTGATCCGACAGGATGTCGCCGAACAGATTGCCGGTCAGGATGACGTCGAACTGGCCCGGATCGCGCACCAGCTGCATCGCGCAATTGTCGACATACATGTGCTCCAGCGCGACGTCCGGATAGTCCTTCGCCACCTCGATCACCACGTCGCGCCACAACTGCGAGGTTTCCAGCACATTGGCCTTGTCCACCGACAGCAGGCGACGGCGGCGGCGCATCGCGGTTTCGAAGCCAACGCGGGCGATGCGCGCCACTTCCTGTTCGTCATAGCGCATCAGGTCATGGCCTTCGCGCAGACCCGCCTCGGTGGTGCCACGGCCCTTCGCACCGAAATAGACGTCGCCGGTCAGCTCGCGCACGATCACCATGTCGATACGCCGCGCAATGTCGGGGCGCAGCGAGCTGGCATCCTCCAGCCCCTCGAACAGGCGCGCAGGCCGCAGGTTCGCGAACAGGCCGAATGCCTTGCGCAGACCCAGGATCGCCTGTTCGGGCCGATGCGCGCGCTCCAGATTGTCGAAGCGCGGATCGCCGACCGCGCCGAACAGCAGCGCATCGGCGCGGTCCGCCACCTCCAGAGTCTCGGGCGGCAGCGGATGGCCCGCCGCCTCATAGGCCGCTCCGCCGACCTTGGCCTCCTCGAAGGTCAGGCCCAGATCCAGCGCCTCCAGCACACGCCGCGCTTCCGCCGTCACTTCCGGGCCGATGCCGTCACCGGCGAGGATCGCGATCAATGCCATGGCTGGCCCCTTGTCCTGTCTATGTTCGGAGCGCCCTTTGCCTTAGCGGACGGCCCTCACGCAACCGCCCTTTTGAACCGATCGAACAGCCGCGTGCGGGCGGGCATCGGATCGTTGCGCAAGCCCACCAGGATATCGCGCGCCAGGAAATGCGCGGTGATCCGCCCGGCGGCAAAGATATCCGGCCAGTCGGCCACCCCGCCCTCGCCCAGAAAGGCCGGCAAGGGGAACAGCCGCGCCTCATAGCCGAACGCCGCCCCCACCGACACGGCGGCCCCGCTCTTGGGACTGACATAGGCCAGATCGTCGGTTCCTCCGGTGACGGTGCACCGCTCCAGATCGAGCCCGAAGCCCAACTGCCCCAGCAGCAGCAGTTCGTAGCGCACCAACGCCCCCGCCCAGCCCCGCGCGGAGGGTGCCGACTCGATCGCGGTCAGCACCGCATCCAGCGCATCGTAGAGGACGGGATAAGGCTGCTCCTCGGGCAGGGTGGCAGCGGTCAGTGCGCACAGCCACTCGATTCCGGCGGCGGCCAGCGGCTCGCCATGCAGTCCCGCACGGCTATGCCCCGGCTCGATGGTCAGCGCGGCAAGCTGCTCGGCGGTCCGCGCCCGCCACTCGCCGATAATGCCGTTCCCCGGTTGCAGGACGGGCCTGAGCGCTCGCGACCGCCCGCCCCGCACATAGCCCGGCTGCACCCCATCCTCACGGGTCAACGCCCGCACGATCGCCCCATGCTCGCCATGCGGCCGAACCGACAGGATGATGGCGGGGGCGACCCTGTGCATGGGTACGGATGTAGGGGGGAATGGGGTGGGATGCTATGCGATAGAGGGTTCTCCCCGACCACGCAAACACCCTTTCCGGCTCTCTGAAGTTCAACTTTTCCCGTAAGGGATCCGATAGCGAGACTCTTGATGCTGTCCCGAACCGATTATGGGACACTCGTTCACGACCGCTTCTATGATGCTGCCATCACGTTGGTAGCAGCGGCTTCCTGCAGGACCTCGCGAGACAAGTAAGGCAGATGGATGCGCTACAAGGTATTGGGCCGCACCGGATTGTTCCTATCGGAAAGTTGGGAGCAGTACGATCTTCTGGGACCTTGCCTTCCTCGTGTCGAGCCGCCTTTAAGGGGCGGCTATAGCTGTCGCCGACATTCGAGCGGCTAAACGAACATATTTAGGTGCGCGACAATGCAGAGAATTTGCGTATTTTCGGGATCAAGCTCGGGACGCATCAGCGAATATCGGGATAGCGCGGTCCAGCTAGGAACCCTGCTTGCCGAGCGTAATATCGGGCTAGTCTATGGCGGCGCTGCCGTTGGCCTTATGGGTGCGGTCGCCGATGCGACGATCGCTGCTGGCGGCAGTGTCACGGGTGTGATCCCGCAAGCATTGGTCGAACGGGAAGTCGCGCACACCGGTCTGTCCGACCTGCGCGTCGTTGGGTCGATGCATGAGCGAAAGGCATTGATGGCTGAATTGTCGGATGCGTTTATCGCGCTTCCCGGCGGTATAGGGACGTTCGAGGAGATCTTCGAGGTATGGACATGGACTCAACTGGGCAATCATGCAAAGCCGTGTGCCGTGCTCAACGTGCACGGCTTCTATGACCAGCTTCTCGGATTCCTCGATCACGTCGTCGATGAAGCGTTCTTAAAACCCGTGCACCGAGGAATGCTGTTGGCGTCGGCTGATCCCGCCGCGCTTCTCGATCAGATCGCCGACTATCAAGTGCCTGCCGAAACCAAATGGATCGCTCGCGATGAGCGCTGAACCTGTTTGGCCCCGCGTCGGCTGTGGCGCCGCAATTTTGGAGGATGGTAGGCTCCTGCTCGTGCGGAGACGCCGGGACCCCGAAGCAGGATGCTGGGGATTGCCGGGCGGCAAGGTCGATCCGTTCGAACCGGTCGCCGACGCGACCGCCCGCGAAATACACGAAGAACTCGGCATCATCATCAAGCCGCGAGCATTGCTTTGCCTTATTGATCAGATCGATCGGACGGCAGGTCACCACTGGATCGCGCCGGTATTCCGCGTCGAGCATTATGAGGGTACGCCGGCAATTATGGAGCCTGAGGCGCTTTCGGAGCTGGGATGGTTCAGCCTAGAAACTTTGCCTGCGGAACTGACTGAGGCGACCCGGCAGGCCGTTGTCGCTATGAAGCACACCACCAACTGACCGCTTGGGCGCTCTCACGCACGTGCTTGCCGCTGGCGTATCGATGAAGCGGAGGACCTTTGCGGAAAGGCGGTGACTGCTCGGGCAGGCAACGCCACTCTGCTATGTGGCAAACAGGGGTAGCGCTCAGAACCATGTTCCCGATCGGGAACGGCTAGCGAGAATGCCCCAAATCGACCGTGCGGCAGAACCCGAGAGGCAGAGGATTTCCCAAAATACGTTACCGATTGCTCTTTCTCGAAACGACCCTGTGTCGATGGACAAATGGGAATGACGCATCCGGCCAATGGACCATCGGAACACCGCCCCCTCACCGGCTATGATAAAAGTCGTACACCTGCTGCGCCACGGCCTGACTGACCCCCGGCGCTTTACGCAAATCCTCCAAACTCGCATTGCGCACCGCGCGCCCCGTGCCGAAATGCATCAGCAACGCCTTCTTCCGTGCCGGGCCGATGCCGGGCACTTCATCCAGCGGGCTCGCGCCCATCGCCTTGGCGCGCTTGTCGCGGTGGGCGCCGATCACGAAGCGGTGGACCTCGTCGCGCAGGCGTTGGAGGTAGAAGAGCAGCGGCGCGTTGACCGGGAGCATCCGTTCGCTCCCGTCCATCATGTGGAAGACCTCGCGCCCCTCGCGGCCATGATGCGGGCCCTTGGCGACGCCGACCAGGCAGACATCCTCGATGCCCAAATCCTCCAGCACCGCCTTGGCCGCGTTGAGCTGGCCGCGACCGCCATCGATCAGCACCAGGTCGGGCCAGGTCGCATCGTCGCGATCCGGGTTCTCCTCCAGCTGGCGGGCGAAGCGGCGGCGGAAGACTTCGCGCATCATGCCAAAATCGTCGTTGGTCGCCGCCTCGTTCCCCTTGATGTTGAACTTGCGATACTGGCCCTTCTGGAAACCCTCCGGCCCCGCCACGACCATCGCGCCCAGCGCATTGGTACCCTGGATATGGCTGTTATCGTACACCTCGATCCGCTGCGGCGGTTCGGACAGGTCGAAGAAGTCGGCCACTTCGCGCAGCAGCTTGGCCTGCGTCGTCGATTCGGCCAGCCGCCGCTCAAGCGCCTCGACCGCGTTGCGCTTGGCCTGGTCGAGCAGGCGGCGGCGGTCACCGCGCTGCGGCACGGTGAGCTGTACCTTATACCCGGCCCGCTCGCCCAGCGCCTCGGTCAGCAACTCGCCCTCGGGCAGGTCACGATCGAGCAGGATGGTCTTGGCGGGCGGCACTTCCTCGTAGAATTGCGTGAGGAAGCTGGTCAGCACCTCCTCCTCGGGCACGTCATTGGTGTGCGCGGGGAAGAAGCTGCGATGCCCCCAATTCTGGCCGCCACGGATGAAGAAGGCCTGGATGCCCATCACCCCTTCGCGATTGGCGAGCGCGAAGATGTCGGCGTCGCCCACGCCCTCGGCGTTGATCGCCTGCGTGCCTTGAATGAAGGTCAGCGCCTTCAGCCGGTCGCGCAGGATCGCGGCCAGCTCGAAATCCATCGCCTCGGCCGCCGCCTGCATCTGCGTGCCCAGCTTGGCCTGGACCTGGGTCGACTTGCCGCCGAGGAAGTTCTTTGCGTCGGCGACCAGTTCGGCATAGGCGGCCTCGTCGATCCGGCCGACGCAGGGCGCCGAGCAGCGCTTGATCTGGTAGAGCAGGCACGGCCGGTCGCGCCCTTTGAAGAAGCTGTCGGTGCACGACCGGAGCAGGAAGAGCTTTTGCAGCGCGTTCAGCGTGTTGTTGACGCTGCCCGCGCTGGCGAAGGGGCCGTAATAATTGCCGACCGCACGCCGCGCCCCGCGATGCTTCTGGATGCGCGGGAACTCATGGTCGTTGCGCAGCAGGATGAAGGGAAAGCTCTTGTCGTCGCGCAGCAGGACGTTGAAGGCCGGGCGGTAACGCTTGATCAGCTGCGCCTCGAGCAGCAGCGCCTCGGCTTCGTTGTTGGTCGTGACGATGGTCATCGACCGCGTCTGCGACACCATGCGTTGCAGGCGCTTCGGCAGGCGATCGACCTGGGTATAGTTGGCGACCCGGTTCTTCAGCGCGCGCGCCTTGCCGATATACAGCACATCGCCACGCGCATCCTGCATCCGATAGACACCGGGCCGCAGCGGCAGCGTCGCCAGCACGTTGCGGATCGCCGCCACCCCCGCCTTCAGATCGGGCGCATCGGCACCGCGCAGGGTGAAGGTGGATTTCTCTTCGTTGAAGCGGTCGACGGGAG
Organism: Sphingomonas sp. Leaf257; assembly: GCF_001422185.1. Classification (NCBI taxonomy): domain Bacteria; kingdom Pseudomonadati; phylum Pseudomonadota; class Alphaproteobacteria; order Sphingomonadales; family Sphingomonadaceae; genus Sphingomonas; species Sphingomonas sp. Leaf257. Next base: position 88,310 of record NZ_LMMH01000002.1, on the reverse strand, counting down.
GTTCGGACATTGGGTGCGATTTAGGTGTGCGATCGGCAGATCGCTACCCTGTGAGGTTGCTTTGGTTCACGCGAAGCCGCGAGGACGGGAAGGTTTATTGTTCGCGCAGAGGCGCGGAGGACGCAGAGGCGTTGTAAAAGTTGGCGGGCGGAAGACCTTCTTCTTCCTTTGCGCTCTCTGCGCCTCTGCGCGAACCCTCTTCTTCGTGTCTTCGCGGCTTCGCTCGAACCTCAGTTCAGCCTTGCGCGAAGAGCTTCGTCCCCATCACGCCGATGACGGTCAGGACCATGAAGCCCGCCTGGATCGGCGCGATCTTGTCGCCGAACACGATGGCCCCGCCGATCACGACACCTACCGCGCCCAGCCCGGTCCACACCGCATAGGCGGTTCCGGCCGGAAGCCCGCGCATCGCCAGCGCCAGCAGGCCCATGTTCACGAAGCTGAGGACGATCGGCACGCTCGACGCCTGCCAGGTGGCGACGGTCGCCGCCCATTTCAGGCTGAGCGCCCAGCAAATCTCGGTAATCACGGCAATGCCCAGAATGACCCATGCCATCGGAGCGTCTCCTTTGTCACGGGCTCGGGGATATGGGCATCGTCGCCGGAAACCCGAAAGAGACGGCGATGCGGCCCCGTCGGGACGGGGGGTATGTGGTGTGGGGAGCTGCCCCTCCACCACCGGACTGACGCCCGGCGGTCCCCCTCCCCAAGCCGAGCTTGGGGAGGAATGCGTTTTCCCACCCTCCGTTCAGGCTGATCGAGGTCGAAGCCTAAGGGAATCCCTCTCTTCCGCGCGGGGATAGGGCAGGACGTGGGCTTCGACTTCGCTCAGCCTGAACGGAGGTGGTGATCTTTTGGCTTTCCGAAACGACCGAACCGCGCCTCGGGCCAACCCGAAGCGCGGTCCTGTCTCCGGCCTTGCAGCCTATCAGTTCGGGCGACCGAGCCCCGAAATGGTGCGGTCGATCATGGCGCGGTCCGCATCGGCCGAGTGATGCTCGGCGATCAGCAGACCGGCGGCCTTGGCGGCAGCCTCGGCGGCGCGGGCGCGGACTTCGGCGATCGCGGTGCGCTCGGCAGCGGCGATCTTGTCCTCGGCCATCTTGGCGCGACGCTCCATCAGCGCCTCGGCATCGGCCTTGGCCTTGCTGAGCAGCTGACCCGCTTCATGCTGGGCCTGGGCGCGCATCGCCTCGGCATCAGCATGGGCGGCCTTCGCCTTGGCCTCATATTCAGCCTTCAACGTTTCGGCTTCCTGACGCAGCTTATTGGCTTCGTCGAGCTGGGCGCGGATCCCGGCGATTTTCTGATCGAGCGAACGACCGATCATCGACGGGACCTTCTTCACCAGCATCCCGATCAGGACGACCAGAGCAGCAAGCGCCACCCAGCCGGTCGAATCGAAACCCAGCGCGGTCGGGCTGGCGGCGTGATGCTCGGCTTCGGCGGGCGCGACCGTGTTGCCGGTCAGACCGTCGCCTTCGCGGATCGGCTTCTGCGTCATGCCTTCGGCGGACGCCGCATCGGCCAGGTTCTGCGCGACCAGCGCATCGCCATTGGCCAGAACGCCGTTTGCGGAATGATTAGCCATGCGCGCTCACCTTTCGCACCGCGTCGGCCGCCGCATCCTCGCCCACCTGGACGCCGGACAGCTTGGCGACGAGATCGCGCGCGGCTTCGGCCGCCACGGTCTGAAGATTGGCCATCGCCTCGACCTTGGCATTGGCGATCGCCAGGTCATGATGACCCAGACGCTCGGCCAGCTCGGCATCGGCGGCCTTCACCTGCGCCTCGAAAGCGTGGGTGGCCCGCGCCTTGGCAGCGTTGGTTTCGGCCATCGCGGCGACACGGGCGGCGTCCATTTCGGCCCGCCATGCCGCCTCGACCCGGTCGGCCTCGGCACGCGCGGCCTCCGCCGCCGCCAGATCGCCGGCGATACGGCCTTCGCGAGCGTCGACGGTCGCCTGAATCTTGGGCACCATCCCACGACCGACCACAAAATACAGCAGGCCGAACGTGATCAGGAGCCAGAAGATCTGCGACGCATAGGTCGCACTGATCTGTGCTATCTGGGGCATGGAGTCCTCGTTGCCATATCAACCGGGCGCATCGTCAGCGACACGCCCGGCCGATCCGAATGATTAGGCGACGAACACCAGGATGATCATCGTCACGAAGGCGAGCAGGCCCAGAAGCTCGGCACCGGCGAAACCGATGAAGAGGCGGCCCTGCTGGCTGTCCGCCGCACCCGGATTGCGCAGCGCGCCTTCGAGGAACTTGGCGAACACGTTGCCCACGCCGAGCGAGGCGATGCCCATGCCGATAGCGGCCAGACCGGCACCGATCAGCTTCGCGGCTTCTGCGTCCATTTCAATCACTCCAGTTCAAAAGGGTCGTTTGGGTATTCAAGTCGGCGGCGCGCCCGCCCGCCCGATCCGGCGTTACCGGATCAGTGCAGGTTGACGGCGTCGTTCAGATAGACCGAGGTCAGCAGCGCGAAGACATAGGCCTGGATCGCGGCGACCAGCAGTTCGAGAAGCGTGATGCCGATCATCAGCAGGAAGCTCGGCAGGGTGATGAGCGCGGCGTAACCAGGGCCCATGTTGATGCCGTTGATGACGAAGGCGGCGAGAACCTTCAGCAGGATGTGCCCCGCGGTCATCGCGACGAACAGTCGCAGACCCAGCGAGAAGGGGCGCACCAGGAAGCTCATCAGCTCGACCACGAAGATCAGCGGAATCATCAGCTTGGGCGTGCCGTGCGGCACGAACAGCGCAAAGAAGTGGAAGCCGTGGCGGCCGAAGCCGACGATCAGCACGATCGCGAACGAGATCAGCGCGAGCACGCCGGTCACGGTCACATGGCTGGTCACGGTGAAGGGGTGGACACCCGGCACCACGCCGAAGGGCAGCAGGCCCAGCACGTTGGCGAACAGGATGAACATGAACAGCGAGAAGACGTAAGGCAGGAAGCGCTTGCCCTCCGGCCCGATATTCGACGTCAGCATCGAATTCACGAAGCCGGTGAAGCCTTCGACCGCCGCCTGCCAGCGCCCGGGGACCAGGTCGCGCTTCATGCCGCCGATCATGAACACCCACAGCGCGACCAGCGTCGCCACCATCCACAGAGCGGAATTGGTGAAGGAAAGGTCGTAGCCGCCGACCACCCAGTGCTGACCGAGCACCGGCTCGATCAGGAACTGGTGCATCGGATCAATCTTGCCGCCCGATTCTGCCGCCACGCTGCTTCGTTCCCACATATGACGAACGCCCGGTTACTCCGGGCGTTCGCCAGAAATCCGAATGATCTGCCTGAACGCCACGCCGATCCCCAGGAACAGCATCACGATCAGGGCCCAGGGTGCGGTGCCGAACCAGCGGTCGAATAGCCAGCCGATCAACGCACTGCCGACAAGACTTCCGATCAGCGCGGAGATCACGCGGCTGCCCTGGGAATAACCCCTGTCGGCGTCCACCTTCACCCCCTGCCGCGCTGCGCCGTCCGCTCTCGCCTTGGCCAATCGCTGATCCAGCGCGGCCAGACGCGGATCGTCCGCATCGCCAAAGTCCTGTCCGGGTTCCTTCTCCGCCACGCAGCCACCCTCACCTGATTTCGTCACCGAAGGGGAGAATGCGCGCGAACGGCGAGCGACCCCGCCAAGGCGAGGCCCGTTTAGAAAGCCCCTCCCCCCAAGTCAACCGCCTGGGGGTGGGCTTGTGACAGATGTGTTAAGCATTGTTGCCAGGGAGTGACAGGATGACGCCCCTCTCTATGATTCTTCTCCCCTCCCGCAGGCGGGAGGGGTCGGGGGAGGGCTGGCGCTGTCGGCGAGGGATGCCGCTTGTTGGCTGCGCCGAGTCCGGTCCACTCTTCTTACCTTCGGCCTGATACCGACCGGAGTCCCCTCCCCCAGCCCCTCCCGCCTGCGGGAGGGGAGTTAGGAGGAATTAGACACAGGCGGGCGCGCGTTCCGGTGCGGCGCCGGTGCGGGTCTTCCACACGCCCTCGGGCGTCTTGTACTTCTCGCCGCTCGCCGTCTGCGCGATCAGGTTGCAGCCGCTGGTGAAGGCCATTTGCTCGACGGTCGCGCCGCTGGCCTGGGCCTTTTGGGTATAGGCGGCCTTGCGCTGGATGTTGATGCTGTTGACCAGCGTACGCAGCGCGGGCGTCGCGCTGCCGACGATGCCCAGATAGCCATCGGGCTGTTCACCCACGAGGCCCTCGGCGCGCGCGGCGGCATAGGCCGGGTCGCGCTGCGCCATCGCCATGCCCGATACGCCCAGCAGCGCCATCGCGCCGAGCGCCAGGATCACCGTCTTTGCCTTCATGATTAAAATATCCCCGGATTCTGCTGGATCAGCGATTTGGCCTCGCCATCCAGGCGATATACCACTTCCTGCGTCACATTGATGTTCAGATTGATCTCGATCGGCTTCTCCGGCGCGGAGATGTTGACGCATCCTCCACTCAGCAGGGTCAGCGCGACCGGCATCCATCGTGTCGCATTCAAGATCGGCATCCTTCCCAGCATTTTCAATCCTGTTACGGTCATGGCACGGTCTCGCTTGCGGATGGCTGAATGGAGGTGGCGGCGGGATTCGCAGGCGGCGCGGCGCGCTTGTTCTGTTCTTCCAGCAGCGCGGGCAGGTTGCGCTGGATCAGACGGCGCGGGTCATAGAAGGACTGCGCCGAATCGAGCAGCCCGCGGAAGGGCGCCTTAATCCGCACGTTGAAGATGAAGGGCAGGCGCTGGAGCCGCCGGATGATGAAGTTGGACTTGGCGCCCTTGCCCTGGCTGATCCCGGCGAAGCGTACATCGGTCACCATCTCGCCCGCCAGCGGCCCGTTCATGTCGATCCGCAAGGACCGATAGTTGAGCGAGCGCAGCGCCCCAAACGCCAGATTGCCCCAGACGCCCAGATCCTTCTGACTCAATTCGCCGAGATAGGCGATGCTGCCGCCGCCGGAGCGCACGGCCAGCCGACCGCCCTCGATCCGCCCGCCCCGCTCGTCGAAGATCATCGGCAGGGTGCCGTCGAAGACGCCGGTGGCGTTCAGATTCTTGAAGTCGAACTGGAGCAGGAACTGGTCCGCTGCGGCTCCCTCGACATGGAAGGTCATGCGGCGTTCGACCGGCTGCGAGAAGTCGAGCAGCGTCGGGTCCAGGGTCAGCACGCCGCCCGCGAACGGCCAGCGCCCGCTCTCCACCCTCACCCGCGCGCCTGACAGGGTCTGATAGCGGATGACGCCGTTCGTCACCTGAATGCCTGGATTGATCGTCTTGACGGTCGCCACCTGTCCCGGTGCGCTCTCCAACGCCAGCAGGTCGGTGAAGTCGATCGTGCCCGCTATGCCGCTGACCGGGCCGAGCGCGGCGGCCAGGTCGATCCCATCGGTGCCGAATCGCCCGGTCGACCGCACGCCGTTCGCATCCCAGACGATACGCCCGCGCCCGTTGATCGGCCCGCGCACATCCTCGATCACACCCTTCGTCACCGGGGTCAGCAATTCGGGCTGGAAGTCCTTGGTGAAGGTGATGCCCGGCACGCTCAGGTCCGCCGCGCCCGCACCCTTGTCGAGCGCATGGGTGATGGCGACGTCGGCGACCTTCACCGATTTGGTCGGCTCGAACAACGTGCCCCTGGCGTCGATCCGGCTGCCCGCCAGCGTCAGCGTGACGTCGCGCGCCGCCATGGGCAGGAAGCGCGGCGAATCGGCCCGTGCGTCGCGCACCTGAAGCGCGCCGTTGAGCGTCAGCACGCCGCCCGCCAGCCGCCAGTCGCCGCCCGCCTCGCCCAGCAGCAGCGGCACCTGCCCCACCTGCCCGGCACCGCCGGTGAACTGGCCCGCAAGGCCTTCGGGCGTGATCCGGCCGTTCAATTCGGCCGCGTCAATTCGGGTCGGCGATTCGGGGCGGCCGATGACGGTCTGCACGCCGGTCAGCGTGAGGCTGCGGTCGGCCAGCGCAAAGCGGGTGGTCGCCGCCGCCAGCGTCAGCGGGCTGCTGCCGATCTGCCCGACCAGCCTGGTCGCCCCCAGCTGCGCACCACCGCTCAGGCGCGTGCCGTCCAGCCGGACGAGCGCGCCGTCCAGCGGACACAGCCGCGTGGCCACCTTCGCCAGCCTCAGGCCCGACAGCGCCAGCCGGTCAATCGCCAGCGGCTGGCAGTCCGGATTGATCAGCAACCGCCGCCCGCCGTCCCAGCGCGCGGCGATGGGCAGGACCAGCCCGTCGATCCGCCCGCCGCTGATCGGCCCGGACAGCGCGACACGGGTCGTCACCTGGGTCTCGCCATTGACGGCGGAGCGGAACACCATCCGGTCGAAGGCCAGGGCCGCCCCGCCTGCCTCGTAACGCGCCAGCTCGGCGGTGCCGCGCATCGGCTGTTTGGGTCCATCCTGGCGCAGCGTCGCCCGCAGGCTCGGCAAACCGCCGCCGCCCATCGCCGCCCGCGTATCGATCCGCAGCCCCCGCGCATCATAGGCGAGGCCATAGCCGCCCGCGAAGGCGAGCCGCCCGCCGCTGGCCGACGCGACCGTCAGGCGCGGCACGCGCACCGCAAAGCCCGGCCCGCCTGGCCCCCGGTCGCTGTCGATCGCCAGCGCCATATCGGCGGCGAAGCGACGCCCTGCCCGTCCGACCGCCTGGGTCATGGCGCGCAGCACCGGCCCGACCGGCGTGCCCGCCGCCGCCTCGCCCGCCCTCAGCACGGGGGCCAGCGCGGCGGCCGACGCCTGCGCACCGCCCAGTTGCGCCTGTCCATCGAAGCGGGTGGCAGCGCCGATCAGATAGCGACCGGCGAACATCGCCCGCTCGGCGCGACCGACGCGGGCGACGACGTTGCGCGCGGCGACTTCCATGCGCCCTTGCGTGCCCTTGGGCGTGCCGGAAAAGTCGATCTGCCCATCGATCGCGGCGGCGGCCAGGACCGGGTGGCGGATCGCTCCGCTGCCGAGCAAAGCGCGCCCCTGCCAGCGATCGAGCGCCGCGCCGAAGGTCACATCGACCCGCGCCGCCAGATCGGCGACCGCCACCTCGCCACAACGCAGGTTGCCGAGTTGCAGCGGCCCGGTCAGCGTCGGTTGTTCTCGCACCACCCGGACACGCAGGGGGGCAGCCAGCCCGGTGGCGACGCAATCGCCCATCACGAGCCTGGGCGCGACCGCCGCCAGCCGCCCGGTAAAGCCGTCGCTCAGCACCCCCTGCCCCGAGAGGCTCAGGCCGACGACCCCGTGCGGCGTTTCGAGCCGGATGCCGCCATTCTGCACCGCCACGTCGAGCTTGGGCAGCTGGAACGGCTTGCCTGATGTGTCGGGCGGCCCCATCAGCCTGTCGAGCGTGCCCAGGCTGATCCGTCCGTCGATCAACCGCCCACGCAGGCGGACCCGCCCGGCGCGCACGCCCGTCACGACCGGCCCCGACAGGGTCATGCGGGTCCGCGTCTCCAGCCAGTCGGCGACGAGGTCGGGGCGCTGCGGGTCGCCCAGCACGACGTTGGTCAGCCGCTGGCGACCGAAACCCAGATCGGAAATCCTGTAGCGCGCCGGCACGCCGCGCCTTGCCAGTTCGCGGTCCAGCACCTGCCCCGCCAGCGGCTTGCGTTCGATCCACAGCGCGATCAACGCGGCCAGGATGACCAGCGCGATGGCGATCAGGGTCAGCTGAAGACGACGGAAACGGCGGGCGGGGCTCGTGACCGGGGTCACGCGCGTCTCGCTCTCCTCGCTTGCGCCCTCCACCCCGATGCCACTCCCTTATTCTTGACCCACGTCATAAACACCGGACCCCGCGCCACGCAATCGCGCGAAGCCCGGCGACAGTTCCCGCCGCTCGCCTTATGATGCTCCACCACGGGGGACGGGACATGCGCGATACCAGCGAAATCGAGGCGAACGATCATGCCGGACACCGCGCGCGGCTGCGCGACCGATTGCTGGGCGGTGGCGGATTGCTCGATCATGAACTGATCGAATATCTCTTGATGACGGCCATTCCGCGCCGCGATACCAAGCCGATGGCCAAGGCGCTGCTGCGCGAGTTCCACGATATCGGCGGCGTCCTGACCGCCGACCCCATCGCGCTCCAGCGGGTCGACGGCATAGGCGAGACGGCGGCGGCGACGATCAAGATCGCCCAGGCCTGCGCGCTGCGGCTGGTCCAGGCGGAGGCGATGAAGCGCCCGGTCCTGTCCAACTGGCAGGCGCTGCTCGATTATCTCCACGCCGACATGGCGCATCACGGGGTCGAGCGGGTACGGGTGCTGCATCTGAACACCCGCAACATGTTGATCCGCGACGAATTGATGGGGCAGGGTTCCATCGACCAGGCGCCGGTCTATGTCCGCGAGGTGATCCGGCGCGCCATCGACTTCGGTTCGGCCGCGCTGATCCTGGTCCACAACCACCCCAGCGGCGACCCCTCCCCCAGCCGCGCCGATATCGACGTGACCCGCGCCATTGCAGAGGCGGGAAAGAGGCTGGGCATCACGGTGCATGACCATATCATCATCGGCACCTCGGGGCATGTCAGCCTGCGGGCACAGGGGCTGATCTGACGTCGCCGTCGAAGCGTATCATTATGACCAGGCGGGGGGCGTGACTGGCTTGTCATCGCCGGCGCGCTGCCGCATCCCCTTATGATGACGTCGTCCGCCCGTCCCCACCGGCTTTTCTGCAAGGTCTTTGACCGGACTATGCGCCGGGCGCGGATGCACCTTCACCTGCATGTCGCGCGGCGGATCCTGGCGACGCCGCCGATCATCCCCCGCGACGATGGTGTGATCATCCTGTCGATGATCGGCACCCGCACGCTGATCCCCTATCTGGTCGCGATCAAATCCTTCCACCAGCAACTGGCCATGGGCCGGATCGTCCTGATCGACGACGGCAGCCTGACGGAGGCGGACCGGCGCACCCTGGCACGGCATTGCGGCACGCCCCGGATCATTCCGATCGCGGGGATCGACACCGGCGCGTGTCCGCGCGGCGGCACCTGGGAAAGATTGCTGGTACTGCTCGACCTGCGCGCCGATCACTATGTCGTCCAGCTGGATTCTGACACCGTGACGCTGGGCGACGTGCCCGAGGTTCGCGCGGCGATCACCGGGAATCGGGGCTTCATGCTGTTGGGCGGCCCCGACAGCCAGGCCTTGGGCATCCAGACGCTGCCGGAGTTCGTCCGACGCAAATATCCCGACGGCCCGGTGTCGGCTCCGGCGCACATGCAGGCGCTGATCGAATCCCGTTATGCCGCCTATCCCGAGGCGGAATGCCATTCCTACGTCCGGGCGTCGTCAGGATTTGCGGGCTTCGCTCGCGGTGGACCCAGCGACCGCAAAGCAGCGGCGACCTTTTCGCGCAGGGCCGAGAATCTGGTCGGCACCGCGACTTGGGCCGAATGGGGCAGCGAACAGGTGACGTCGAACTTCCTGCTCTCCAACGAGCCCGGCACCCTCACCCTGCCCTATAGCCACTATTACAACTACTGGCGCACGCCGGTCACCGGCGATGAGCGACTGGTTCATTTCGTCGGCACGCACCGCTATTCGGACGGCGTCTATCGTCACATGACCGAGCGCGCGATCGACCGGCTGACGGGGCCCGGCCCCGAATAGCAGCTTTGGCGTCCCGACACCCGATGCTAGGGGCCTCATCCGTAACGTGAATGAGGAATGGGACATGCAGGTCTGGACCGGGCTGGGCAATCCGGGGGCGCAATATGCGATGCACCGCCACAATGTCGGCTTCATGGCTATGGACGCCATCGCCGAGGTGCATGATTTCGGCCCGGTGAAGAAGCAATTCCAAGGCTGGACCCAGGAAGGCCGGATCGGCGGGCAGAAGATCCTGCTGCTGAAGCCCGCCACCTTCATGAACGAGAGCGGGCGGAGCGTCGGCGACGCGCTGCGCTTCTACAAGCTGGGCGTCGAGGCACTGACCGTCTTCCACGACGAGCTCGACATCGCGCCTTTCCGGGTCAAGGTGAAGACCGGCGGCGGCACGGCGGGGCATAACGGCCTGCGCTCGATCGACCAGCATCTGGGGCCGGACTTCCGCCGCGTGCGCCTCGGCATCGGCCATCCGGGACACAAGGACCGCGTGACCGGCCATGTGCTGGGCAATTACGCCAAGTCCGAGATCGAGCCGCTGTCCGACCTGCTCGGCGCGCTGGCGGCGGAGGCGCACTGGCTGGCGGAGGGCGACGATGTGCGCTTCGTCAACGATATCGCCCTCCGGCTGGGGGATGCGGCATGAGCGTACGGCGCCTCTTCGCCTCGCTGCTCTATGAGGGCCAGCTGGACGATGCCGATCTGCTGGCGGACATCGAACAAAGCTGCTGGGCACTGGCCGAGGACGATCGGGCCGGGCGGCGCTGGAGCAAGGAACATGGCTATCGCGGCTATACCAGCTACGCCTCGCTCAACGACCTGCCGATCCGCGATCCGGTGTTTGCCGACCTCAAGAAGAAGCTCGACCGTCATGTCGCGCGCTTTGCCGAGGAATGCGCCTTCGATCTGGGCGGACACAAGCTGAAGCTCGACAGCCTTTGGGTCAATGTCCTGAAGCCGGGTGGCCATCACTCGGCGCATATCCACCCGCATTCGGTGGTGTCGGGCACCCTCTATGTCGCCATGCCCAAGGGCTCGGGCGCGCTGAAGCTGGAGGATCCGCGCCTGCCGATGCTGATGGCCGCGCCGCCACGTCGCCCCGATGCGCCGGACGATCTGGCCACCTTCGCCACCGCCACGCCCGAACCGGGCACGGTGCTGCTCTGGGAAAGCTGGTTGCGGCATGAGGTCGTGCCCAACGGTGCCAAGGGCGAACGGATCAGCGTCAGCTTCAATTATCGCTGATCCGACCGGAACGGGGGCGACGACATGCGCCGCACCCGCGATCAGACGAAAAGTTCCCTCGACTCGTCGTCGATATGGGGCGGCTGATCGCGGCGATATCGTGCCGTTAACCTGTATTGGGTAAGGAGGATGGCGATCGCACCTCCTTATTTGCGGACCTGTCCTCGATGCTCGAATTCGCTGTCTTCACCTTTGGTATGTTGGCCAGCTTCGTGCTGTCGGGCCTGGGCCGGAATAAGAAGGCGCAGCGCGCCAATCCGCCGATCCTGCGCTATATGGGTCTGGTGCTGATGGGCTTTTCGGGCGCGATGGGCGTCATGCTGCTCGGCTATGCCGCCGTGCTCGCGGTCGGCGCCGCCTGACGGACCGGGCATTCCCCGCCTCCGCTCAGGCTGAACGGAGGTTGGGGCAGATGCCCCCTCGCCTCCCGCACCCATCGGTTGAGAAATTCCCCCATCCTCGCTAGAGGGACGCTTTCCCCTTTCCTGTAGGATAAGCGACGCATGGGTTTCCGCTGCGGCATCGTCGGCCTGCCGAATGTCGGCAAGTCCACCCTTTTCAACGCGCTGACCGAAACGGCGGCGGCGCAGGCCGCCAATTATCCGTTCTGCACGATCGAGCCCAATGTCGGCAACGTCGCGGTGCCCGATCCGCGCCTGTACCAGCTCGCCGAGGTCGCCGGCTCGGCCAAGATCATCGAGACGCAGCTGGCATTCGTCGACATTGCGGGGCTGGTGCGCGGCGCATCCAAGGGCGAGGGCCTGGGCAACCAGTTCCTGGGCAACATCCGTGAGGTGGACGCGATCGTCCACGTCCTGCGCTGCTTCGAGGACGGTGACGTCACGCATGTCGAGGGCAAGGTCGATCCGATCGCCGACGCCGAGACGGTCGAGACCGAACTGATGCTCTCCGACCTAGAAAGCCTGGAAAAGCGCGTCCCCGCCTTCATCAAAAAGGGTCAGCAGGGCGACAAGGAAGCCAAGATCGCCGCCTCGGTGCTGGGCCAGACGCTCGAACTGCTGCGCGACGGCAAGCCTGCGCGGCTGACCGTGCCCAAGGACGAAGAGGAAGCCCGCGTCTTCTCGCAGGCGCAGCTGCTGACCGCCAAGCCCGTCCTCTATGTCTGCAATGTCGAGGAATCGAACGCGGCGAACGGCAATGCCCATTCGCAACGCGTCTTCGAAAAGGCCGCCGCCGAGGGTGCACAGGCCGTCGTCGTCTCCGCCGCCATCGAGGCCGAGATCGCGACCATGCCCGCCGAGGATCGCGGCGAGTTCCTGTCGGAGCTGGGCCTGTCGGAAACCGGCCTCGCCCGTGTGATCCGCGCCGGTTATGCGCTGCTCGACCTGCTGACCTTCTTCACCGTCGGCCCGAAGGAAGCGCGCGCCTGGACCGTTCATCGCGGCGCCAAGGCCCCGAATGCGGCAGGCGAAATCCATAGCGATTTCGAGCGCGGTTTCATCCGCGCCGAGACGATCGCCTATCCCGACTATATCGCCTTCAAGGGCGAAGCGGGCGCACGCGATGCGGGTAAGCTGCGTGCGGAGGGCAAGGAATATGTCGTCCAGGACGGCGACGTGATGCTGTTCCGGTTCAACGTCTGATCCCCATTGCGCCGGTCGGGTTCGCTCGACCGGCGCCCTGACCTGCTTATTGCCGCTTTGCAGAAGCGGTTCGGCCCGCTACGCAAGAAATATGATCCATGTTAGTGCGTTTCGCCGTGTCATCTACACCAGCCGCGCCGTCGGCGATGACGAACGCGCCGACCACCAGGCCATTCTGTCCGCCTCGCGCCGCAACAACGGCATGGACGGCATCTCCGGCCTGTTATGGATCGGCGACGGCGAATATCGCCAGTTGCTCGAAGGGCCTGCGGACAGCGTGCGTGAAACGCTGTCCCGCATCATGCGCGATCCCCGTCATGCGGACATCCGTATCCTCGACGACCGGATGACCGACGGCCTCGAATTCGGCGAATGGGCGATGGCCGGACTGCCCGGCGACCAACCCGCAGAAGCTGCCGAACGGCTCCGCCTGTTGCTCCGCAATGCCGACCCGACCATCCGCCAGTTCTTCCCGGTCGACTGACCCTGCACAGGGCGGCAGCTTCCACTCGCCAGTGTCATATTGCGGCGCTATCGGGCTGATCCGAAAGGACTGTCCCTCCCGTGATCCGACTTCCCCTCGCCGCCCTTGCGCTCGCCCTGCTGGGCGGTTGCGCCTATCCCTACAACCCGCCCGCCCTGCCCCCGGTGACGAACGCTGCACCCGCCGCCATGACGGGTGCTGCGCCCGCTGCCCCGATGCAGGACGAACGCGCACCGGTCACGATCCTGGTATCGATCGACGGGTTCCGTGCCGATTATCTGCAACGGGGTATCACCCCCAATCTGTCGCGGCTGGCGGCGGGCGGCGTGAGCGCACCGATGCGGCCGTCCTTTCCGTCCAAAACCTTTCCCAACCATTGGACGCTGGTGACGGGGCTGGTTCCCGATCGCCATGGCATCGTCTCCAACAGCTTCACCGATCCGACGCATCCGGGCGAACGCTTCACCATGTCGTCGGAGCAGCCCTATTGGTGGAACGCCGCCGAGCCGATCTGGGTCACGGCGGAAAAGGCGGGCATCCCCACCGCCACCATGTTCTGGCCAGGTTCCACCGTCGGCTGGGGCGGTGTTCTTCACGACGACATCCATCACACCGTTACAGGCGGCCTCCGCCCGCATGACTGGCAGGCGTACAACTCGGCCGTGTCCGACCGTCAGCGGGTCGATGCGCTCATCGACTGGCTGCGTCGTCCGGCCGCCACGCGTCCCCGCTTCCTCACCCTCTATATCGACGAGGTGGATATTGCCGGGCATGAAGTCGGCCCCGACGCGCCGGGCGTGAACGCCGCCATCGCCAAGGCCGATGCGGCGATCGGACAGCTGGTGGCGGGCCTTGCCGAATTGCACCAGCCCGCCGACCTGCTGGTCGTGGCCGATCACGGCATGGCCGCGACGTCGAGCGACCGGGTGATCGCGCTCGACCAGTTGCTGGACCCGGCCGATTACGATCTCAGCGACGACGGCCCCTTCGCCTCGATCACCGCCAAGCCGGGACGCGAAGCCGCGCTGGAGGCGCGCCTGCTGGGTCGGCGCGGCCACATGACCTGCTGGCGCAAGAGCGAGATTCCGGCGCGTTTCCATTATGGCCGCAATCCCCGCATCGCACCCTATTTTTGTCTCGCCGATGCCGGGTGGATGATCGAGCCGAAGGCGCCGGACAAGCCCTTTGTCGGGGGAATGCACGGCTATGACCATGAAGATCCGACCATGGCCGCGCTGTTCATCGCCAATGGCCCAGCCTTCCGGTCGGGGGTGCGGCTGGCACCATTCGCCAATGTCGACGTTGCACCCTTGTTGCGCGACCTGATCGGCCTGCCGCCGGGCCAGGGGCTGGACGGCAACGACGCGCCGTTCCGCCGCGCGTTGCGACGTTAAGGAGACGAGAGGATGATCTGGCTGGAGGATGTCGCGGTTGGCGACGTATCGCGGTTCGGCGCGTACAAGGTGGAGCGGGACGAGGTCATCGCCTTTGCCCAGCGCTACGATCCTCAGCCTTTTCACCTGTCCGACGAAGCCGCCGCCGCCACCCATTTCGGGCGGCTGTCGGCCAGCGGCTGGCACACCGCGTCGATGGCGATGGCGATGATCGTCGAGCATTTCCGCGACACCGGCTTCCAGAGCATCGGCTCGCCCGGTGTCGACGAGCTGCGCTGGACGAGGCCCGTCTTTCCCGGCGACACGCTCCATTGCGAAGCGGAGGTGCTGGAGACGCGGGCGTCCGCCAGTCGCCCCGAAATGGGCTTCGTCATCAGCCGCTGGACCGTGCTCAATCAGGACGATGTACCGGTCATGACAATGCGTCCCACCGTCATGATTCGCTCCCGCCCGCAGGCCGGTTAACGCGGACCGCGCCCGCCGCGTCCTCCCGGTCGGCCGCCACGCCAGCCGCCGGGACGCGGTGCGGACGGAGTCGGGCGAACGCCCTCGCCGCCGCGCCACCGGCCGGGATTGCCGCGCCAGCCGCCGGGCGCAGGAGCCGCGCCGGGCACCGGTCCACGCCAGCCGCCCCGGCCCCAGCCGCGCCACTGATCCCGGATCGCCCCGCCGCGCCACGCATCGCGCCGCCCTTCCCAATAGGCGCGCTGGCCGTCATTCCAGCGGAACGGACGGCGATACCGGTCGTAAACATAGACACCGGTGCCCGGATAATAGAAGTCGTCATACCAGCCGAAATAGGACGGGGCGTAACCGTAACCGCCATAGCCGCCGCCATAATAGCCCGGCGCATATCCGCCACCATAACCCGCGCCCACCGAAACACCGCTATAGCCATAGCCATCGGCGCACCCGCCAAGCGCCAGCAGACCGGCCGCAAGGGCCGTGGCCCAGCCCATCTTTTTCAGGGTCATCATCCTCTCCATGCCCCTGATCCAGGCTGAGCGGGTGCGGCAGGGGTCCGTCATCCGTGGCGATCAGCGGTCAACCCCGCAGCGCGAAAGGTGGTTCCTGCGCCCTGCCGTCTGCACGGGTACTGAACGGTCGGCCGCCATCTGGCCAAAGGGGATTGGCAAAGCCGGTCAAGCAAGGCTAACCTGACGCACCGTTCATCAAGGACGGGCTTGGGACAGGCGGCGCATGACCGGGGGCAATCCGGCACGACCGTCGAAAGCGTATCGTGTCGAACGCGAGCGAAGGTGGAGGGACAGGACGAATGGCGATGACGGAGAACACCGTACCCCCCGGCGAGGCGCCGGAGCCATTCCACGAAGAGGTCCATGATCCCCGTCGCCGCGACTTCATCAATGTCGCCGCCGTATCCTTTGCGGGCGTGGGCGCACTGGCGATCGTCCTGCCGCTCATCAACCAGATGAACCCTTCGGCCGACGTTCTCGCCCAGTCCACCACCGAGATCGACCTGTCCAAGATCGCCCCCGGACAGGCGATCAAGGCCAGCTTCCGCAAGCAGCCGCTGTTCGTCCGCAACCTGACGCCCAAGGAAATCGCCGAGGCCAACGCCGTGCCGCTGTCCGAACTGCGCGATCCGCAGACGCTGGCGGAGCGGACCAAGCCGGGCAAGACGAACTGGCTGATCACGCTGGGCGTCTGCACCCATCTGGGCTGCGTGCCGCTGGGTGCTGGCGAGGGCGAGAACAAGGGGCCTTATGGCGGCTATTTCTGCCCCTGCCACGGCTCGGCCTATGACACCGCCGCGCGTATCCGAAAGGGCCCGGCGCCGCTGAACCTGCTGGTTCCCGAGTATAAATTCGACACCGACACGACCGTCACGGTCGGCGTGGCCGCATAAGGGAGACCCGAGAGATGAGCTTTCCCTGGGCCAAACATTATCAGCCGAAGCAGCCGGTTATGCGCTGGCTGGACGAGAAGCTGCCGCTGCCGCGCCTCGTCTACAACGCCGTGGGCGCGGGCTATCCGGTGCCGCGCAACCTGAATTACTTCTGGAATTTCGGCGTGCTGGCGGGTGCCGCGCTCGCCATCCAGATCATCACCGGCGTGGTGCTGGCGATGCACTATGCCGCCAATGCGGGCGTCGCCTTCGACTCGGTCGAAAGCATCATGCGCGACGTCAATGCGGGCTGGTTCCTACGCTATGCCCACGCCAACGGCGCGTCGATGTTCTTCATCGTGGTCTACACCCATATCTTCCGCGGCCTCTATTACGGGTCCTACAAGGCCCCGCGCGAGATGGTGTGGCTGCTCGGCGTGGTCATCTTCCTCCTGATGATGGCGACCGCCTTCATGGGCTATGTCCTCCCCTGGGGGCAGATGAGCTTCTGGGGTGCGCAGGTCATCACCGGCTTCTTCTCGGCGATCCCGGTGGTCGGCGACACCATCCGCATCTGGCTGCTCGGCGGGTTCGCGCCGGATAATGCGGCGCTGAACCGCTTCTTCTCGCTCCACTATCTGCTGCCCTTCGTGATTGCGGGCGTCATCATCCTGCACATCTGGGCCCTGCACATTCCCGGCTCGAACAACCCGACCGGCGTGGACGTGAAGGGCGAGCAGGATACCGTGCCCTTCCACCCCTATTACACCGCCAAGGATGCGGTCGGGCTGGGCGTGTTCCTGCTGGTCTTCGCGGGGCTGCTGTTCTTCTTCCCCAATTATCTGGGCCATCCGGACAATTACATCCCGGCCAATCCGCTCTCGACGCCGGCGCATATCGTGCCCGAATGGTATTTCTGGCCCTTCTACGCGATCCTGCGCGCCTTCACCGCCGACTTCATCCTGCCCGCCAAGCTGTGGGGCGTGCTGGCGATGTTCGGGTCGATCCTGCTGCTGTTCTTCCTCCCCTGGCTGGACAGCTCACCGGTGCGGTCGAACAATTTCCGGCCCAAGGCGCGGGTCGCCTTCTGGGTGCTGGTGGTCGACGTGCTGCTGCTCGGCTGGTGCGGCGGTTCGCCCGCGACGCCCTTCTTCATCATCCTCAGCCAGATCACGGCGGCCTATTATTTCCTCCACTTCCTGGTGATCCTGCCCTGGATCGCCCGGACGGAGCGCCCCGCGCCGCTGCCCAACTCGATCACCGAAGCCGTGCTGTCGAAGCATGGCGGGACCGCACCCACCAAGTCGGCCCTGGCCTGACCCGAACCGAAAGAGGATAGCTGAACATGGTTCGTGGCATCGCATTCCTGGTCGGGGCGGCCTTCACCTTCGTCCTCGCCATCGCGCTGTGGGGCAGCGTCTCGGGGCTCATCTCCGAGCCGCCAGCCCCCACCGCCGAGGAGGAGTTCCACCTTCACCCCAAGCCGGCGCATCTGGCGTCGGACGGCATTTTCGGCCGCTTCGACCGCCGCCAGCTCCAGCGCGGATTCCAAGTCTATAAGGAGGTCTGCGCGGCCTGCCACTCGCTGAGGCTGGTGGCGTTCCGCGACCTAAAGGATTTGGGCTATAACGAGCCCGAACTGAAGGCGATCGCCAACCAGTGGGTGATCGAACAGCCGAGCATCAATCCGGAGACGGGCGAGGCGACGACGCGCAAGAACGTCCCCGCCGACCGTTTCCCCTCGCCCTTCGCCAACGAGGTGGCGGCGCGCGCGGCGAACAACAACGCGCTGCCGCCCGATCTGTCGCTGATGGCCAAGGCGCGGCATGACGGCGGCAACTACATCTACTCGCTGATCGGCCCCGACGCCTATCGCCCGCAGCCCGCAGAGCTGCTGCGCAAGTTCCCCGACGCCAAGACGCCGACCGGGCTGCACTACAACCCCTATTTCGCGAACCTGAACATCGCGATGCCGCCGCCGCTGACCCAGGACGGGCAGGTCCAATATGCCGACGGCACGCTGGCCAGCCGCGATCAGATGGCCAAGGACGTTGCCGCCTTCCTGACCTGGACTGCCGAGCCCAAGCTGGAATCGCGTCACGCAGCCGGAATCGGGGCGTTCGTCTTCATCCTGATCTTCTGCTTCCTCGCCTGGGGCGCGTATCAGAATGTCTGGCGCGACGTGAAACACTGAGATCGGGAAAGCCCGATGTGAGAGAACTGGGGCGGTTTCCGACGAGGGAACCGCCCGTTTTATTGGGCCTTTCCGTCCCGCCCCCCCCGGCAATCTCAACCCCCGTTCGGGCTGAGCGAAGTCGAAGCCCACGCCCTGCCCTCTCCACCTCGCCTGGCAACGGGATTCCCTTTGGCCTTCGACTTCGCTCAGGCTGACGGAAGTGGTGGAGTTCGGGCATCCCCCTTTACCCCCGCGCCCCACAGGCCCATGACGCCCCCATGACCGCCCATGACGACCTGAAATCCCTGATCCGCACCATCCCGGATTTCCCCAAGCCCGGCATCCAGTTCCGCGACATCACCACCTTGCTGCTCGACCCCAAGGGTTTCGCGCAGACGGTCGAGCGGATGGCCGCCGCCACACGCGGGACCATCGATCTGGTCACCGGGATCGAGGCGCGCGGCTTCATCTTCGCCGCCGCGCTCGCGGTGCCGCTGAAGGCGGGCGTGCTGCTGATCCGCAAGGACGGCAAGCTGCCCGGTGCGACCATCGCCGAGGATTATGCGCTGGAATACGGACAGGATCGCATCGCCATCCATGAGGATGCGCTGGTCCCCGGCGCCCGCGTGCTGCTGGTCGACGACCTGATCGCCACCGGCGGCACCGCGCGCGCCGCCGTCCGGCTGATCCGCAAGGCGGGCGGTATGGTCGAGCAGGCGCAGTTCCTGGTCGACCTGCCCGATCTCGGCGGGGCCGATGCCCTGCGCAAGGAGGACATCGCGGTCGATGCGCTGCTGTCCTTCCCCGGCCACTGATGCGTCTGGCACTGCATGAGCCCGATATCGCGGGCAATGTCGGCACGCTGATCCGCACCGCGACCTGTTTCGGCGTCGCGGTCGACCTGATCGAACCGATGGGCTTTCCCTATTCCGACCGGGCGCTTGCCCGATCGGCGATGGACTATGCCGCCATGGCCGAGGTTATCCGCCATGCCGATTGGGATGCCTTCCGCGCCGCGACGCGCGGGCGGATCGTGCTGGCGACGACGCTGGGTGCGATCCCGCTGCCCGAGATGGTGTTCCATCCCGACGATGTGATCCTGCTCGGCTCCGAGGGGGCTGGCGTGCCGGAGGCGGTGCACGACGCCGCCGATATCCGGGTGCGCGTGCCGATGCGCAGCCGCGTCCGCTCGCTCAACGTCGCGGTCACCGGCGGGATTCTGCTGGCCGAGGCGCGGCGCCAGACCGGTTGGGACCAAATGCCCGGTTGACCCTGGCCCCCGCCCCCGCCCAGAACGCCGCGCGATGAACAGCCGTACTCCCGACATCGCGCTCGACGCCGAGCAGGACGCCGCCCGCCTCTGGTTCGAGTCCCTGCGGGATCGGATCTGCGCCGAGTTCGAGGCGATCGAGCGTGAGGCGGGATCGGACGCCGCCTTCCAATACACCGCCTGGGACCGTGCCGATCCGAGCGGCGAGCCCGGCGGCGGCGGCGTGCGCGGGGTGATGAAGGGCCGCGTCTTCGAAAAGGTCGGCGTCAACGTCTCCACGGTCGGCGGCACCTTCGAGGGGCCATTCGCCAAGACCATCCACGGCGCTGGCGACGATCCGCGTTTCGTGGCGACCGGGATCAGCCTGGTCGCCCATATGGCCAACCCGCATGTGCCCGCCGTGCATATGAACACCCGGTTCCTGACCACGACCAAGCGCTGGTTCGGCGGCGGCGCGGACCTCAATCCGCCGCTGCCCATCGCGGAAGACACCGCCGACTTCCACGCCCGGTTGAAGGCCGCGTGCGACGCGCATGACCCGGAGCATTACCCCCGGTTCAAGGCCTGGGCCGACGACTATTTCTACATCCCGCATCGCCAGGTGCATCGCGGCGTAGGCGGCATCTTCTACGACCATCTGGAAGGCGATTTCGACGGTCATTTCGCCTTCACCCGCGATGTCGGCGAGGCGTTCCTGGACGTCTTCCCCCGCATCGTCCGGCGGCGCATGGGCCTGCCCTCGACCGAGGCCGACCGTGCGCAGATGCTGGCGTGGCGCGGGCGCTATGCCGAGTTCAACCTGGTCTATGACCGGGGCACGTTGTTCGGGTTGAAGACCGGCGGCAATATCGATGCGATCCTGATGAGCCTCCCGCCGCTGGCGACGTGGGAGTAAGCCCGTGGCGCTGATCCCCGTCGACCCCGCCGAGATCGCCACCATCGTCACCACGCTGGAGATGCACGAACGGCCACGGCCGCGCCCCATGCCCGGCTCGCCGTTGCAACTGGTCGCCTGGGCCAGGCCCGATCCGGCCAAGTATCGCACGCTGTTCGCGCGGGTCGGCGCGCCCTGGCTGTGGTTCTCGCGACTGGTGATGGACGATGCGACGCTGACCGCGATCATTCACGACCCCGCCGTCTCGGTCTTCGCCGTCGTCGACCGGGCGGGGATCGAGGTCGGGCTGCTCGAACTCGACCATCGCGTCGCGGGGGCGTGCGAGATCGGCTATTTCGGCCTGATCCCCGAACTGGCGGGGCAAGGCCATGGCCGCTGGCTGATGGCGCAGGCGCTGATGCGCGCCTGGACCGCGAAGGTCGAGCGGGTGT
This sequence comes from Sphingomonas sp. Leaf257, assembly GCF_001422185.1. Classification (NCBI taxonomy): domain Bacteria; kingdom Pseudomonadati; phylum Pseudomonadota; class Alphaproteobacteria; order Sphingomonadales; family Sphingomonadaceae; genus Sphingomonas; species Sphingomonas sp. Leaf257. The sequence goes on along the minus strand of NZ_LMMH01000002.1, from coordinate 67,354 downwards.
GGGTGCATACCTGTACGCTCGACCACCCGTCCGCGCTCAATTTCTATCGCAGGCAGGGCTTCGTGGCCGTGTCGCGCGCGATCGAGACGTTTATCGACCCACGGACGCTGGGCGTCCTGCCCGAAGACGCCGCACCGCAAATCCCCCGGCTTAGCCCGCGCGATTGACCAGTCGGCGATAGGCCGCGACCGACACCAGCGCCTGGCCGAGCCCCGCCGCCATCGCCACCGCCGCCGATCCGGCCTGGAGCAGCGCGACCGCAACCGGATTGCCCGCGCCGTCGCCCTGCACCACGTCGATCAGCGCGAGGAAGGGCTGGGCCGCGATCATGCCGCCCAGATAGGTGCAGGACGCCAGCGCCGCCAGCGACAGGCCCGCACCGCGCGTCAGCGACACCGAACGGGCCAGCGCCGCCATGGCGGGCATCCGCCGCTCGGCGAACAGGACCGGGCCGACCAGCAGCAACCGCCCGGCCACATACAGCCCCGGCAAGATGTAGAGCAGCATCCCCGCCCCCACCGGCAGCGCGACCAGGATCATCGCCAACAGAAAGCGCGGCGCCATCCTGAGCGCGCGGCCCAGCGCCTCGCCGACCGTGACCGGCCCGCCGAGCGTCAGCGCCAGGATCGCCGCCGTCCCGATCATGCCGACCGCATAGCTGGCGAAATACCAGCCGCCATAATGGCCTGCCCAGGTCCCGACCGAATCGACCCAGGCCATAGCCCGCGCGGTCGCCTCTCCGCCCTCGGTCTCGGGCAGCGGGGGCGCGGGCACCAGCAGCCCCAGCGCAAAGGCAGGCCAGAACAGAAAGGGCGCGGACAACCGGATCAGCAGCGCGCGATCGCGGCGGAACAGGGCCCAGGCATCCCGCAGGGTGGCGACGGCATCCAGCTTCATCAAAAGGCTCGTTTCATCACAGGGACGGCGAACCGACCTCTTCACGATGCGCCTGCTCGCCCGCCGTCGCAACGTACAGCCGCGCGACGAAGACATAGGCCAGCGTCATGAATCCGGCGTTGACCACCGATCCCAGCAGCGCCGCCAGCCGGACAGCCGTCAGCGCCCGATCCGCGCCCAGCGCCAGACGGAGGGCCGCGCCGGTGACGCCCTGCACCGCCAGCATCGCGACCAGCAGGACGATCCCGAACAGCAGGGACACGCCGATCAGCCGCCAGGTCATCCCCCGCGTCAACGCGATGGAGCGACGGATCGCCCCCAGCCCGCGCCGCTCGTTCAGCACCACGGCATAGATCAGCATCAACCGCGCGACGATCCACAGCGACGCCACCATGACGGTCAGACCGTAAAGAACCAGGAACAGCGCCGCGCCGCCGCTCATCGGCGGGAATTTGGACGGATCGCCATTGGCGGCCATCGCGGCGGCGAAGTCGAAATGGGACAGTCCCAGCACGACGATCATCACCAGTAGGACCAGCGCAAAGGCGAAACCGACCACCAGCGCGACGCCCAGCACCGGCCACATCCGGCGAAGGCCCGCCCGCGATGCATCGCCGCTGGTCGTGGCCGGATGGGTCGCCAGCGCCATGATCGCCAGCTGCGCCCAGATGCCCAGAAGCATGGACAGGATCATCAGCCCCAGACCCGTCGGTCCCATGGACGACTGGCCGGGCGAGGACGGCAGCAGCAGGATCTGCAACAGGCCGGGCAGGACGAAGCCGATCAGGGCGAATGGAGCCATCATCCCGGCCCTGCCCGCCAGCACCTGTTGCGTGCTGTCCCACACCGTTCCAATCCTGACGGTCATGCTACCTCCCTTGGCGGCCCACCCCGTCCGCCTGTTCGCGTCTGCCTAGACGATTGGCGGATGCAAAGCCATCGCGCCGCGCTGGCCTAGCCGCTTGCATCGGCGGCGAGCCGGGCGCAAGGACGGCGGATCGTGACCCATATCCCCAACATGCCCGATATCGAATGGCGGATCAGTCCGGGCCTGACCCCCTATGACCAGTCGCTCGCCGAGATGGAGGCGCGTGCCGCCGCCGTCGTGGCGGGCGAGGCGCGCGAGCTCGTCTGGCTGCTCGAACATCCGCCCGTCTATACCGCCGGGACCAGCGCCGATCCGGTCGAACTGGTCGATCCCCGTTTCCCGGTGTTCCAGACCGGGCGCGGCGGCAAATATACTTATCACGGTCCCGGCCAGCGGACCGGCTATCTGGTCCTGGACCTGAACAAGCGCGGGCGCGACGTGCGGCATTTCGTCCATACGCTGGAGGATTGGCTGATCGCCGCGCTGGGGCGGCTGGGGGTCAACGCCTTCCGCGCCGAGGGGCGGGTCGGCATCTGGACCCGCGACGGCGGCTCGGAGGCCAAGGTCGGCGCGATCGGCGTCCGCGTGCGGCGCTGGGTGACGCTGCACGGCTTTGCCATCAATGTCGCACCCGACCTTTCGCATTTCGGCGGGATCGTGCCCTGCGGCCTTCCGGAATTCCCGGTGACCAGTCTTTTTGCGTTAAACGGCGTCAAGTCGCTGGAAACCTTTGACGAGGCGCTTGCGTTCAGCTTTCCGGCTTTCCTCAACGATCTCGGTGCGGTCCGACAAAACGAGGCTTGAGGACCAGACGGTATCCGATTAATGTCCACCCCGATTTGGGTAATAGGGCCAGCAAGCCGTTCCAAATCCATAATATCAAGGGAGCTTCCAATGCGTGCAATCATCTCCAAGGTCCTGACGGGCTCGATCATCGCCGGCGCGGCGCTCGCGGTTTCGGCTTGCGGCTCGAAGACCGAGAACACCAGCGACGCGAACATGACCACCGAAATGAACGCTTCGGAAGGCATGGACACCGCCACCGACAACATGACCGCCGTCGACGGCACCATGAACGGTGGCATGATGGCCAACGACACCACCATGTCGAACGACATGATGATGGCCAACGACACGATGATGACCAACGCGACCAACGCGATGTAATCATCGTTGGGGTCATCCCAACGAAAGGGGCCGTCCGGGCGACCGGGCGGCCCCTTTTTCATGGGCCCTTCCCCCAGCGTCGGCAGTGACGTAACCGGCTGTGCAAATCCCGGATTTCGCTAAGTTTCCGTAACGACCGGCCCGGCATGAACGATTGCCGTACGGGCGTAATTCCGTTTGGGAAAAAAGCCGGAAAGCGTTATGTTTCGGGACGCTCGAAGGCCCTACGGGGGAAGGATCGGAACACAATGAAAGTGGTGCGTACCGCGCTGGTTGCTGGCGTGGCGTTTTGGGGGATGGGTGCTGCTGCACCCGCATCGGCGCAATTCTTCCTGCAGCCCTATAATTTCCAGGGAAAGCCCGTCCAAGGCGACGAACCCGGCATCGGCCAGCCGCTGCCCGGCGCGACCCCGGCGGAATTGCGCGCTGGCCTGCTGTGGAACATGCGTGCCGCGCTCAACGTCGCCGCGCTGCAATGCCAGTTCGAACCGATGCTGACGACCGTCAGCAACTATAACGCGACGCTGAAGGATCACGAAGTCGAGCTGAAGGGTGCGTTCGACACGCTGGGCGCTTATTTCAAGCGGCAGAACAAGACGGTGAAGGCCGGGCAGGACGCGCTCGACCAATATGGCACGCGCACCTATGCCAGCTTCTCGTCCGTATCGGGGCAGCTGGGTTTCTGCACCACGGCGGCGTCGATCCTGCATCAGGCGGTGTTCACCCCGCGCGGCCATCTCGGCGAACTGGCGGTCGACCGGATGCGCGAGCTGCGCAACAGCCTGGTTCCGTACGGCGAACAGCGTTTCCCGCGCTATATCGGCCGCGAGCAGCATATTGCCGCCACCATGCCGCGTCTGGATGCGCTGTGCTGGAACAAGAAGGCGGAATGGGTCGTCAAGAAGTGCGGTGTCCAGAACTGGCCACCCGCAGGCGCGACCGCGATCGCGGCACGCTGAGGCCAAATCCTCCCCGGCACGGGGAGGTGGCAGCGCGAATGCGCTGACGGAGGGGGGCTTCCGCTAGGGACGCCCGGTGTGGAACGCCCCCTCCACCATCCTTCGGATGGTCCCCCTCCCCTTGCAGGGGAGGAAAATCCAGCCTCTCCCCATCCGCGCGGAAATTTGCTAGGCGCGCGCCATGCTCAATCTGAACAGCATCACCGTGCGCCTGGGCGGCCGCACGATCCTCGACGGTGCATCCGCCGCACTCCCCCCCGGCAGCCGCGTCGGCCTGATCGGTCGTAACGGCGCTGGCAAGTCCACGCTCGTCCGCGTGATCGCGGGCCAGTTGGAGGCCGATGACGGCGCCTGCGAGATGCCCAAGGGCGCCAAGCTCGGCTATATCGCGCAGGAAGCGCCCGACGGCACCGCCACCCCGTTCGAGACGGTGCTCGCGGCCGATGTCGAGCGCGACGAATTGATGGAGCGCAGCGAGACCGAGAGCGATCCGGAAAAGCTGGGCGACATCTACGAACGGCTGATCGCGATCGACGCCTATACCGCGCCCGCGCGTGCCTCCAGCATCCTTCAGGGTCTGGGCTTCGACGAGGCGATGCAGGGACGCCCGCTGTCCAGCTATTCGGGCGGGTGGAAGATGCGCGTCGCGCTCGCCGCGCTGCTGTTCTCCGCCCCCGACGTGCTGCTGCTCGACGAACCGTCGAACCACCTCGACCTCGAAGCGGTGATGTGGCTGGAGGATTTCCTCAAATCCTATCGCGCGACGATCCTGCTGGTCAGCCATGAGCGCGACTTCCTGAACAACGTCGTCGACCACATCCTGCACCTTCAGGGCGGCAAGGTGACGCTCTATCCGGGCGGCTATGATTCGTTCGAGCGCCAGCGCGCCGAGCGGATGGCGCAGCTCGCCGCCGCCAAGGCGAATCAGGAGGCGCAGCGCGCCAAGTTGCAGGACTATATCGCCCGCAACTCGGCCCGCGCCTCGACCGCCAAGCAGGCGCAGAGCCGCGCGAAGATGCTGTCCAAGATGCAGCCGATCGCCGAGATGGCGAATGATCCGTCGCTGTCCTTCGACTTCCCCGATCCCGACCAGCTGCGCCCGCCGCTGATCACGCTGGACCTGGCGAGCGTGGGCTATGCCGAGACGCCGATTCTGAAGCGGCTGAACCTGCGCATCGACCCGGACGATCGGATCGCGTTGCTGGGCCGCAACGGCAACGGCAAGACGACGCTGGCCCGACTGCTCGCTGCGCAATTGACGCCGATGGAAGGCGATATGAACTCGTCGGGCAAGATGCGGGTCGGCTATTTCACCCAGTATCAGGTCGAGGAACTCGACACCGACGACACAGCCTTGGAGCATATGACGCGCATCATGCGTGGCGCGAGCCCGGCAGCGGTGCGCGCGCAGCTGGGCCGGTTCGGCTTTTCGGGCGACAAGGCGACGACCAAGGTCGGCAAGCTGTCGGGCGGCGAACGCGCGCGTCTGGCATTGGCGCTGATCACCCGCGACGCGCCGCACATGCTGATCCTCGACGAGCCGACCAACCACCTGGACGTCGATGCGCGCGAGGCGCTGGTCCAGGCGCTCAACATGTACAAGGGCACGGTCGTGCTGGTCAGCCATGATCGCCACATGCTGGAGATGACGGCAGACCGGCTGGTGCTGGTCGACAACGGGACCGCGAAGGAATTCGACGGGTCGCTGGACGACTATATCGCCTTCGTCCTGAAGGGCGATGCGGGTCAGGGCGACGCCGCGTCGAAGGCGGACCGCGCGGCGAACAAAAAGGCTTCGGCCGAGCAGCGCGAACGCTTCAACGCGATGAAGAAGATGCTGCGCGGCATCGAGGACGAAATGGCCAAGCTGACCCGCGAGCGCGACGCGCTGGACAAGGCGATGAACGACCCGGCCGCCGCCGAACCGCGCCATGCCAAGCTGTCGATGGGCGAGTTGAACAAGCGCCGCGCGAAGGTGGTCGACAAGCTGGCCGAGGCCGAGACGCGCTGGATGGAAGCGGGCGAGGCGATGGAGGCGGCGTGATCCGCCGCCTCTGGGCGAAGTCGGAGCGGGGCGAGCTTATCCCTCAAAACCCACTTGTACCCCGGCGAAGGCCGGGGTCCAGTTTCCATAACGCAGGTGGTGCGCTAACCACCGCGTTGGAGGCCATCGCCCGCACACCGCACCTGGACCCCGGCCTTCGCCGGGGTACGCACGATATTTAGGCTTCGGTCTCTTCCGAACCCTCTGCGGCATCCTCGCCATCGGCCGGATTCTCGATCCAGGCCTCGACTTCGCCGTTCAGCTTCAGGGTCAGCGGGCGGCCATGGCGGTCGACCTTCTTGCCCAGCGCGACGCGGATCCAGCCTTCGGAAATGCAATATTCCTCGACGTCGCGGCGCTCATTGCCCTTGAAGCGGATGCCGACCCCACGCGAGAGGAGGTCCTGGTCGAAATAGGGGCTGTCCGGGTTGGTGGACAGGCGATCGGGAACGGTATCGGTCATGCTCGTGGCCTTAACGCCGACTCAGGGGCGCTGCCAAGCAGGGGCTCCAAGAAAAAGCGGCGCCGGGATTACTCCCGACGCCGCCAGGGGTCTTAGTTACAGACCCGCACCTGCACATTGCGGCCCCAATAGGGGTCCCAGCGCCAGTCGGTCCAGCAGCGCGGCGCATAGCTGCGATACTCATACTGATACACCGGCGGCGGGGGCGGCGGCGCGTAATAGGGGTCATAGCCCCGGTTGTAATAATAGCCGCGATCGACATAGCGCGGCTGGTTGCTGCTCGCGATGGCCGCGCCGATGCCCAAGCCGACGATACCGCCGATCAGCGCACCTGCGGCCGCATCGCCGCGATCGCGGTGATAATAGCCGCCATAGCCGCCACCCCAGCCACGGCCCCAACGCTGCGCCTCGGCCGGAGCCGCCGCCGTCAGTGCGGTGGCGCCCAAGGCGAGGCCCAGTCCCAGTTTCTTCCAAACTCCGTTCATACCGAACCTCCGATACTGATACGCCCGGTCCGCTGATCGCAAAATGCGCAGGCGGCGTCCGTGTTGCCTTCCCTGCCACTATCGGGCTGAATGGACACGGAATGTGGCGTTTAGGCGCGGTTCAGGAGGACAAGCGGAGATGGCATACTGGCTGCTGAAGTCGGAGCCGGAAAGCTATGGCTGGGACGATCTGGTCCGCGACGGGCGGACCGAATGGAACGGCGTGCGCAACGCCGCCGCCGCCGGGCATTTGCGGGCGATGCGGACGGGGGACTCGGCGCTTCTCTATCACAGCGGCAAGGACAAGGCAGCGGTGGGCATCGCGACGATCTCCCGCGCCGCTAGGGCCGATGGCGATGACGGACGCTGGGTCTCAGTCGAGATCGCCCCCGACCGTGCGCTGCCCCGCCCCGTCACACTGGCCGCAATGAAGGCGGAAGCGAAGCTCGCCGCGCTGCCGATGCTCCGCCAATCGCGGCTGTCGGTATCGCCGGTCGGCGAGGCCGAGTGGGCCGTACTGATGGCGATGGCAAAAGCATAATCCTCCCCGGTAAGGGGAGGGGGACCAGCGAAGCTGGTGGAGGGGTGTTGCCGCCTGCGGTGGATCGATCAGCAGCGGCGACACCCCTCCGTCAGGCCTGCGGCCTGCCACCTCCCCTTAGAGGGGAGGAATGCTGCCTTCACCCCATGCGATAGGCGTAATCCGCCGCCTCCTGCACCTGATCGGGCGTGGGGCGGACACCGGTATAGAGTACGAACTGCTCGAGCGCCTGGATGGTCGCCACCTGGGTGCCGGTGATCACCCGCTTGCCCAACTCGCGCGCCGTGGACAGGAAGCGCGTCTCGGGCGGATATTGCACCACGTCGAAGGCGATCTCCGCCTGCGCGATCATCGCCTCCGGGAAGGCGAGTTGGTCCTCGTTGCCTCCGGTCATGCCGATCGGCGTGACGTTGATCAGCAGCAGCGCACCCTCGTCCAGCTCCGACGACCAGCCAAAGCCGTAAAGCCCCGCCAGTTCGCGCCCCAGCGGTTCGTTGCGCGCGACGATGGTGCCGTTCGCAAACCCTGCATCACGCAAGGCCGCCGCCACCGCCTTCGCCATCCCGCCCGATCCGCGCAGGACGAAGGGCGTGGCGGGATCGATATCGGCGATCAGCTCGGCCACGGCGGCATAGTCGGTATTGTAGCCGGTCAGCCGCCCGTCATCATTGACGATGGTGTTCACGCTGTCGATCGCCGCCGCCGACCCGGCCAGCCCGTCGAGCATCGGGATCACCGCTTCCTTGAATGGCATCGAAATGGCGCAGCCGCGAATGTTCAGCGCCCGGATACCGCCCACCGCTCCGGCCAAATCGGTCGTGCTGAACGACTTGTAGACATAGTCGAGGCCGGTCAGCTCATAGAGCCGGTTGTGGAAGCGCGAACCGAAATTACCGGGACGAGCCGACAGCGACATGCACAGCCGCGTATCGCGACCGATGGGGGGCTTGGTGGTCATGGGCCATGGTTTAGCGGAGTGTGGTGGTGAACGCATCCCTTGGCCTTCGACGTCGCTCAGGCTGAACGGGGTTAGAGGATTGCGCAAAACCTCCGTTCAGGTTGAGCGAAGTAGAAGCCCACGCTCCCACCTACCCGCGCATCTCTCCGGCAATCGTACGAACCAGTTCCCCTGCTGGCATCGAACGGGCCAGCGGTGCCCCCTGCCCCGCCCATTGGGCACCGTAACCGCCCTCACCCCGCGCCTTGGCGGCGGCGTTCAAGGCCTTCCCAGCGTCATAGGCGATCGGATAATCCGGCACCGGCGCCGTCAGAGTCTCACCCAGCGCGGTGAAATCATTGGGCAGACACCGTGCCGGACGCCCTGAAATCGCGCGGGTCATCACCGTATGCGCGGCCCCCTCGCCCATCAGGGCGGCGCGGTACGCCGCATCCGCCGCGCTCTCGGGACAGGCGATGAAGGCCGTCCCCAGTTGCGCCGCCACCGCCCCCAGCGCGAGGACAGCCGACACCCCCGCTCCGTCCATCACTCCACCCGCCGCGATCACGGGCAACCGCGTCCGCATCGCCAGCAATCGGGTCAGCGCCAGCGTCCCCAACCGGTCGTCCGCCGCATCCGGATCGAAAACCCCGCGATGCCCGCCCGCCTCATAGCCTTGTACGACCAGCATATCGATCCCGGCACGCTCGGCGGCCTGCGCCTCGGCCAGTGAGGTCACGCTCGCCAGCAACAGGCATCCCGCCTGTTTCAGCGCGGCGATGCGCGGACCGTCGGGCAGGCCGAAGTGAAAGCTGACCACCGCCGGCCTCGTCTCGACCAGCAGCGCCAGCATCGCATCGTCCTGCGCGAAGCTCTGATAGATGGTGCGCAGCGCGGTGGGCGGCTCGGCGTCGAACGCGGCGAAGGCGGGACGAAGCGCCTCGCACCAGTCCGTCTCGCGCACCCGATCGGGCACGGGCGGGGCATGGACGAAGAGGTTAACGTTGAACGGCCGCTCGGTCCGCTCGCGCGTTTCGGCGATCATCCGGGCGGCCGCATCGGCATCACCAGCGCCGATCGCGATTCCGCCCAGACCGCCGCCCGCATTCACCGCCGCCGCCATGGCGGAAGTCGACACCCCCGCCATCGGCGCCTGCAGGATCGGAACGTCGAGGGTCAGCCGATCCCGCGCATCGGCATCAGCGCGGGGCCTTGGCACCTTCCACCGCGGCTTGCGGATCGACCGAGGGCGCGCCACTGGCGGGCGTGCCGGTATTGGCAATCGATCCGGTGTCGGCGCGCGGATCCTCCTCGACCTTGTTGACCGCCGCGTCCGCGCCATTGGCGGGGGCATCGCCCGCCGCCGGTTCCGCGTTGGCGGCCGGGGCCGCCGGGAGCGGCAGGTTCGATCCCTGCTGGTTGAGGTACAGGATCACGTTCGCGCGGTCCTGTGGATTGGAAAGCCCGGCAAAGGTCATCTTGGTGCCGGGCGCGAACTTGCGCGGGGACGTCAGCCACGCGTTCATCTTGTCCCAGTCCCATTTGCCGCCGACCGCCTTCAACGCGTCGGAGAAGGCGAATCCCGCCTTACCTTGCGCGATCGCTTCGCCCATGGTGGCATAGAGATTGGGGCCGATGCCGTTCGCGCCACCCTGGTTGATGGTGTGGCACGCGGCGCATTTCTTGAAGACTTCGGCGCCCTTGGCCGCGTCGGCGGTGGGCAGCAACGAGGCGATCGGCACCTCGGCGGCACCGCCGCCCGCGCCTTCGGCCTCCACGCCCTCGATCGCATAGCCCATTTTTTCGGGGCGCTCTTCGTGGAAGATCATGCCGCCGACGATCGAAAGGCCCAATGCCGTGCCTGCCGCACCCAGCACCCATCCCGCGATCGTATTGGTCTTTAGGTCCATCGCGTTTCGCTGCCCCGCCAATATCTCTCCTGAACGCGGACCTTAGGTGCGGCTTTCGCGAACGGCAAGTTCTGCTTCCCTTGTCGCCTGCCTTGATCGTGCCGCGTGCCCGCTCTACGCCGCTGCGCCATGGAGAATTACGCCGCCCCCGCCCGCCCCATCGTCGCGGGCATGACCGCCGCCGCCCTGGCCGAGCCGGCCCGCGCCGTCGCCTTTCAGGGCGCGCCGGGCGCCAACAGCCATGTCGCCGCGACCGAGGTGTTTCCGGACGGCCTGCCGCTCCCCTGTTTCGATTTCGCCGACGCGCTGGACGCGGTGAAGAGCGGCAAGGCCGACCGCGCGATCATTCCCATCGAGAATTCGCTGCACGGGCGGGTGGCCGACATCCATTTCCTGCTGCCCGAATCCGGGCTGGTTATCGTGGGTGAGCATTTCCTGTCGATCCGCCACGCGCTGATGGCGACGGGCGGGCGCGACGGGCTGGTCGAGGCGATGAGCCATCCGCAGGCGCTGGGCCAGTGCCGCCACTGGCTGCGCGCGCACGGTATCCGCCCGATCGCCTATGCCGATACGGCGGGCGCGGCGGCGCGGGTGGCGGAGATGAACGACCCGCGCGTCGCCGCCCTCGCCCCGCCCCGCGCCGCCGAACTCTATGGCCTGAACCTGCTGGCCGAGGATATTTCGGACGCCGACAGCAACATGACCCGCTTCGTCGTGCTGGCCCGTGGCGGCCAGCCGCCGGTCGGGGATGGGCCGTGGATGACCAGCCTGATCTTCGAGGTGAAGAATATTCCCGCTGCTTTGTACAAGGCGATGGGCGGTTTCGCGACCAACGGCGTCAACATGACCAAGCTGGAAAGCTATCAGCGCGGCGGCAGCTTTGCCGCGACGGAATTCTATTGCGACGTGGTCGGGCGGCCGGGCGAAGCCGCATTCGACCGGGCGATCGAGGAATTGGGGTTCCACAGCAAATGGGTGCGGATGCTGGGCACCTACGCCCAGGCGCGGGAGAGGGGCTGAATATGAAAATTCCTCCCCTGCAAGGGGAGGTGGCGCGCGCAGCGTGACGGAGGGGTGTCCCGCTCTCGAGAGGGCGACACCCCTCCACCAGCTTCGCTGGTTCCCCTCCCCTTACAGGGGAGGAATCATTGGGCCGCCCACGCCTCCAGCAGCGTATGCGCGATCGCGTAAGACGGCGGCACGCCGAACCGCGATCCGTCCCCGGCCAGCGCCGCGCGCACCTCGTCACGCGAAACCCAGATCGCGTCCTCCAGCTCGGTCGTGTCGATGGTCAGCCGGTCATCGACCGCCTCCGCGACGCAGGCGATCATCAGCGACGACGGGAACGGCCAGGGCTGGCTGGCGATATAGCGGACGTGTCGAACCCGCACGCCCGCTTCCTCGAACAGCTCGCGCGCCACCGCTTCCTCGATCGATTCGCCCGGTTCGAGAAACCCCGCCAACGCCGAATAGCGCCCCGGCGGAAAAGCGGGCTGTCGGCCTAGCAGCGCGCGGCCGTCATGCTCCGCGATCATGATGACGACCGGGTCGACGCGCGGGAAATGCTCGGTCCCGCATGCGGGGCAATGCCGCCCCCAACCAGCCCGGAACGGCGCGGTCGCCGCCCCGCATTTCGCGCAAAAGCCGTGCCGCGCATGCCAGTCGAGCACCGAGCGCGCCGCCGCATAGGTCGCCGCCTCGCCAGCCTCCAGCGCATGGAGCGCCGCGATCATCTCGAACGACCGGCCGACCGCCGGTTCGCCAATCAACCGGGCGAAATGCGGCACCCCGTCCTCGATGCCGAGCAGCACATGGTCCTCGGGGGTCGCATTCGCATCGATGGCGGTCCAGCCCAGCCGTCCGCCGTCCATCACCGGCTGATAGTCGTCCAGCACCAGCAGCCGCGCCGCCGGATCGGCCAGCGCCGCCGCGAAACCCGCCGGATCGTGGCGCAGCGGGTCGGCACGATCCAGCCGCCCGCCGGTAAATCCCAGGGTCGTCACTTCGCCATCCGCCCCAGATCCTTGTAAAGCGCCGTCGCCAGATCGCTGCGCAACGGATAGCGGTCGGCGGGGAAGTAATTGACCATCACCGTGCCCCGCACATGCCGGGTCGGATCGACATAGGCGATCGTCCCCGCCGCCCCGCCCCAGCCATAGGTGCCCTTGCCCGGCCCGCCCGGCGTATCGGCCAGCGTCACCGATCCGCCCGCGCCATAACCCGTCGGCACCTCGCCCCCGCTGCCGCCGCTCGCCCCCGTCACCGAACCATAGGTGACGCCTGCGGGCAGCAGGTTGGACATGGCCAGACGAACCGTTTCCGGCTTCATCACCCGGACGCCGCCGACCTGCCCCTCATTCTGAAGCATCTGGAGGAAGCGGTCATAATCGCGCGCCGACATGACCAGCCCCGCGCCGCCATAGGGAAAGCTGGGGGCCAAGCGAAAGACCGAGGTCGCCGCCGGGTCGACCGGCACCATCCGGTCGCCCAGAAAGGTATAGTTGGTGACCAGCCGGTTCGCCGCCGAAGCGGGAACCTGCCAATAGCTGCTGTTCATCTTCAAGGGCGTGAAGAGACGGGTCTGCACGAACCGCTCGAACGGCATGCCCGACACCTTCTCGACCACCGCCGCCAGCACGTCCAGGCCCATCGAATAGCTCCAGTGCGTACCTGGCTCGGCGATCAGCGGCGCGGTGGCGGCGCGCTCGGCAAATTGCTGGAGGGTCGCGGGGCGGGTCGGACGGACCTTGGCCTCGACCTGCGCATTGGCGGCGAAGGGCACCAGACCCAGCCGCTCATATTCGCGGAGCAGCGGCCCCTTGGCGGTGAAGCTATACCCCAGCCCCGCCGTGTGGGTCATCAGTTCGCGGATGGTGATCAGGTTGGTCGCCGGACGGCTGTCGAGCGAGGCCTGCGGATTGGTCAGCACCCGCATAGTCTTATAGGCCGGATAGATATCGGACAGCGGCTGGTCGAGCTTCAGCCTGCCCTCCTCGACCAGGATCATCGCGGCCATGGCGGTGATCGGCTTGGTCATCGAATAGACCCGCCACAGCGTATCGGGGGTGGCGGCGGGCGCGTTCGGCTCGATCGCGGTCCGGCCTGCGGCCACGAACATCGGCGGTCGTCCCGGCAGCCCGATCGCAGCCACGATGCCGGGCATCTTGCCCGACCGGACATAGGTGTCGAACAGCGCCTGGGTGGTGGGCAGCACGCTCGTGGCTTGCGCCCTCGGGGTCTGCGCCACCTGCGCGGGGGCGGCGGCACCCAGCAAGGCCAGCATCGCCCCGCCTGTCATCATCACTCGACGAATCATTGATATCAGACCCTTTTCAACAGATCGGCTGCCCGCGCGAACAAGGTGGGCAGCCCTGCGGTTCCCAGATCGGCGATCGGCCACCATTCGCCCCCGCTCGAATCGTCCGGCTCGCCATCGGTGCGGGCCAGCGCCAGTTCGAGTTCGAAATGGGTGAAGCCATGTACGACCGTCTCGTTCAGCATCGTCCACGGCCCCTGCCCTGGCGCATCGGCCAGCCCCGGCCGCTCATCGACCCAGGGCCCGGTCGGCAGCGCGCGCATGCCGCCCAGCATCCCCTTGTCCGGGCGGCGGACCAACCAGACGCGGCCCTCATGCTCGATCCAGAAGACGGTGCCGTGACGATAGGGCCGCGCTTTCTTCGGCGCCTTGGCGGGCAGCGTCTCGGCAATCCCTTCCGCCCTCGCCCTGCAATCCACCGCGATCGGGCAGAGCAGGCATTGCGGCTTCTTCACCGTGCAGACGGAAGAACCCAGATCCATCATCGCCTGCGCGAAATCGCCCGCGCGTGCGTCGGGCGTAATCCGATCGGTGGCCTCGCGAATCGCGGGCCGCGCTGCGGGCAGCGGGGTCGTGATGGCGAACAGCCGGGCGACGACCCGCTCGACATTCGCGTCGACGACCACCGCCCGCTCGCCGAACGCGATCGCCGCAACCGCCGCCGCCGTATAGGCGCCCAGCCCCGGCAGCGCGCGCAAGCCCGCCTCGGTCTGCGGAAAGCGCCCGCCATGCTCGGCGACCACCGCCCGCGCGGCCTTCACCAGATTGCGGGCACGGGCATAATAGCCCAGCCCCGCCCAGGCGGCCATGATGTCCTCGTCCGAGGCCGCAGCCAGACTGGCGACATCGGGCCAGCGCGCCACCCAGGCGATGAAGCGGGGCGTGACCGCCGCCACCGTCGTCTGTTGCAACATCACCTCGGACAACCAGACGCGATAGGGGTCGGGCACCTCCTCCGGACGGCTGCGCCAAGGCAGTTCGCGGGCGTGCCGGTCATACCAGGCGAGCAGCCGGGCGGCGGGATTGTCGGGCGATGATGAATGCTTGGCGTCCACCCGCCCGCTATGGCATGGGGACGGATATGAGCAAGCGCGTCCGCGCCCCCCAGGAGCCGCCCCCCCGTTCCAACCGCCCCCGCGCGGTATCCGAACTGCTGCCCGCCATCGGCGGCGCGGCCTTTCGCCGCTTCGGTTTCGTCCAGAGCGCGATCGTCAGTCGCTGGCCCGATATCGTCGGCCCGCGCCTGTCGACCGCCAGCGCGCCCGAATCGATTCGCTTTCCGCAGGGCGAGAAGCAGAACGGCGTGCTGACGCTGGTCGTGCGCGGTGCCCACGCGCCGATGATGCAGCATATTGCGCCCGAGATCATCGAGCGGGTGAACCGCTTCTTCGGCTATCCGGCGGTCGCCCGGCTCCAGATCCGGCAGGGCGAGTTGCCCATGGCCGCCCCCCGCCGTGCCGCGCCGCCCAAGCCGCAGCCGGTGCCGCCCGAGATGGGCGACGGCCTGCGCCAGATCGCCGATCCGGAGCTTCGTGCCGTGCTCGAATCGCTTGCCGCGGGCGTCGCTGCGACGCGCGGCCTTCCCAAGGTGTCGTGATGCGTCTTTTCCTGTCGCTGGCCGCGCTCGGCCTCGCTGTCTCCGCCGGTTCGGCCCAGGCCGCCCAGGCCCAGCGCAAGGGCGTGAACTGGGCGAGCCATGTCACCCAGACGCCCGCCGGGGCCTATGTGATCGGCAATCCGGCGGCGCGGGTGAAGCTGGTCGAATATGTCAGCTATACCTGTCCGCATTGCGCCGTCTTCACCACCGAATCGGCACCGGTGCTGAAAGGACAGATGGTCCGGTCGGGCTCGACCAGCATCGAGATCCGCCATTTCATCCGCGACCGGCTGGACCTGGCCGCTGCCCTCATCGCGCGCTGCGGCGGGGCGGCCAGGTTCGCCGGGCTGAGCGACACGATCTTTGCGCAGCAGCGCGACTGGCTGAAGCGTGGCATGGAGTTCGACCAGGCCAATGGCCAGCGGATCGCCGCCTATCCCGCCGCCGCCCAGATGCGGGCGGAAGCGGACGGATCGGGGCTGACCGCGATCGGCAAGAGCGCCGGGCTGAGCGATGCGCAGATCACCGCCTGCCTGTCGGACCGCGCCGCCACCGACCGGATCGTCGCGATGACCACCGCCGCCCCCGACTCGATCGAGGGCACGCCGGGCTTCTTCATCAACGGCAAACAGGCCATGGGCGTGTTTTCTTGGGACAAGCTGCTGCCGCTGTTGCGCGCAGGCGGCGCCCGCTAAACCCTTCTTTTCCTTCGGAGCATATGTCGATGAAGTCTCGCCTCTTCCTCCTCGCCCTTCCGCTGGCGCTGGCCGCCTGCGGTGGCGGCAATGGCGACGCCAACGGCAGCGCCCCCGCCGCGTCACCGCTGCCCGCAGTCGCTGCGCCTGCGGGCCAGGACTGGACCCAGGTCGTCAGCAAGACCGCCGAGGGTTATGTGATGGGCAACCCCAACGCGCCCATCAAGCTGGTCGAATATGGCTCGCGCCTGTGCCCGGCCTGCGGCGCGTTCGCGCGTGAGGGCTATGAGCCGCTGACGAACAACTACGTCAAGTCAGGCAAGGTCAGCTGGGAATTCCGCGAGTTCCTGATCCACGGCGCGCCCGATCTTCCCCCGGCGCTGCTCGGCATCTGCGCGGGCGAGGCGACCTTCTTCCCGGTGCTGGAACAGATGTACCAGTCGCAGCAGGGCTTCAACGACAAGCTCCAGGCGATGAGCCCGGCGATGCAGCAGCAGTTGCAGACCGCCAAGCCGGTCGACGTCATCAAGGCGCTGGCCGACCAGATGGATCTGGTCAACTTCGTCAAGCAGCGCGGCATCCCCGAAGCCAAGGCGCGCCAGTGCCTGAGCGACATGACGCAGATCGACCGCCTGACCAAGCAGACCCAGGATCGCGGCGCCGACGGGACCGTGACGGGCACCCCGACCTTCATCCTGAACGGCAAGCCGCTGAAGGGCGCGGTCAGCTGGTCGGACGTGCAGGCGGCGCTGAAGAACGCGGGCGCGTAAGCGGCTCGGGTTTTCGAGTTACGGAAAAGGCGGTCGGGCGAAGGTTCGGCCGCCTTTTTCTATGCCCCTGCCGTTCCCCGGCGAAGGCCGGGGCCCAGTTGCGGTGTGGCCGATGGCGCGCGCGGCGATGCGGGGAGGCAACAACGAAGCGGGTCAAACTGCCTCCCACACGCTGTTCTAATCCCCCCTCAAGCGAATCGAAACTGGACCCCGGCCTTCGCCGGGGTACGGGACCTCCCCTCATCCGTTCACACTGAGCGAAGTCGAAGTGCATGCCCCGCCTGCAACCCCGAGCGAGTCCCATGGCCTTCGACTTCGCTCAGGCTGAACGGGGGTGACGTGCAGGGCGCATAGAAAAAGGCCCGGGGATCGCTCCCCGGGCCTTTCTTTGGCATTGCCGCAAGGACAAGGCCGGTCCGGTTCCCGGCGGGCAAGCCCCGCCGGTCCCCGATCCGACTTAGAAGTCCATGCCGCCCATGCCGCCCATGCCGCCACCGGCGGGCATGGCGGGCTTGTCTTCGGGCAGCTCGGCCACGGTGGCTTCCGTGGTGATCAGCAGGCCCGCGACCGACGCCGCGTTCTGGAGCGCGGTGCGGACGACCTTGGTCGGGTCGATCACGCCGGCGGCCACCAGGTTCTCATAGGTGTCGGTCGACGCGTTGAAGCCGAACGAGGTGTCGTCCTGGTCGAGCAGCTTGCCCGACACGACCGCACCGTCATGACCGGCGTTCTGAGCGATCTGGCGAACCAGCGCGGTCAGCGACTTGCGAACGATGTCGATACCACGGGTCTGGTCGTCATTGACGCCCTTGACGCCGTCCAGCGCCTTGGTCGCGTACAGCAGCGCCGTACCACCGCCGGGGACGATGCCCTCTTCGACGGCCGCGCGGGTCGCGTGCAGCGCGTCGTCGACGCGGTCCTTGCGCTCCTTGACCTCGACTTCGGTCGCACCGCCGACCTTGATCACAGCCACGCCGCCAGCGAGCTTGGCCAGACGCTCCTGGAGCTTCTCGCGGTCGTAATCGCTGGTGGTGTTCTCGATCTGCGCACGGATCGCCTCGGTGCGGCCCTTGATCGCGTCGGCTTCACCCGCACCGTCGACGATGGTGGTGTTGTCCTTGTCGATCGTGACGCGCTTGGCGGTGCCCAGCATGCCGACGGTGACGGTCTCGAGCTTGATGCCCAGGTCTTCCGAGATCAGCTCGCCCGCGGTCAGGATGGCGATGTCTTCCAGCATCGCCTTGCGACGATCGCCGAAGCCCGGTGCCTTGACCGCTGCGACCTTCAGGCCGCCGCGCAGCTTGTTGACGACGAGCGTGGCCAGAGCCTCGCCCTCGATGTCCTCGGCGATGATCAGGAGCGGACGGCCCGACTGGACGACGGCTTCCAGGATCGGGAGCATCGCCTGCAGGTTCGACAGCTTCTTCTCGTGGATCAGGATGTACGGGTCGTTCAGTTCGACCGTCATCTTTTCCGGGTTGGTGATGAAGTAGGGCGAGAGGTAGCCGCGGTCGAACTGCATGCCCTCGACGACGTCGAGCTCGAAATCGAGACCCTTCGCTTCCTCGACGGTGATCACGCCTTCCTTGCCGACCTTCTCCATGGCTTCGGCGATCTTCTCGCCGACTTCACGGTCGCCATTGGCCGAGATGATGCCGACCTGCGCCACTTCCGACGAACCCGACACGGGCTTCGAACGCGACTTGATGTCCTCGGTCACCTTGGCGACGGCGATGTCGATGCCGCGCTTCAGGTCCATCGGGTTCATGCCGGCCGCAACCGACTTCATGCCCTCGCGGACGATCGCCTGGGCCAGGACGGTCGCGGTGGTGGTGCCGTCACCGGCGATGTCGTTGGTCTTCGACGCCACTTCGCGCACCATCTGGGCGCCCATGTTCTCGAACTTGTCCTTCAGTTCGATTTCCTTGGCGACCGAAACGCCGTCCTTGGTGATGCGCGGGGCACCGAACGACTTGTCGATCACGACGTTGCGGCCCTTCGGCCCCAGCGTGACCTTGACGGCATCGGCGAGGATGTCGACGCCCTTCAGAATGCGCTCACGCGCGTCGCGCGAAAACTTGACTTCCTTGGCTGCCATGGTGGCTACCCTTTCAATAGAATGTCAGAAAAAACGGGAGGAAAACCGGTCGCTCAGCCGATGATGCCGAGGATATCCGATTCCTTCATGATGAGCAGGTCTTCACCGTTCACCTTGACCTCGGTGCCCGACCACTTGCCGAACAGAATGCGGTCGCCCGCCTTCACGTCGAGCGGCGTGACCTTGCCGTCTTCGGCCTTGGCACCGGTGCCGGCAGCGACGACCTCGCCCTCCTGGGGCTTTTCCTTGGCGGTATCCGGGATGATGATCCCGCCAGCCGTCTTTTCCTCGGCCTCGACGCGACGGACGAGAACGCGGTCGTGCAACGGACGAAAGTTCATTGCCATGTCCCTTTAATCTGGCGTGTTACACTTTTCTGGCACTCGAGCCATGCGAGTGCCAACGCGACCGGATATGTGAACGGGCATTCAGGCCGTCAACGCCCGTCGCCAAAAAATTTCGACGGACCGTGGCAGGCGCGGGAACAAATTTCGGCGGCCCTGCTGCGTATTGGCCCGGTAATACGGACCATTGCCGAGCATCCGTCGCTGGAGTAGCGATAGGGGATGACCGACGCCCGCGCCGACGCAATTCCCCCCGCCTCCCCGCTCGACCAGGATTTCAGCCGACCGGGGCGCAAGCCCGGACGGCGCAGCGGCTGGCGGCTGGTACGCGGCGCATGGCGGCTGCTGGTCGGCATCAAGGATTTCCTGGTGCTGGCCGCGATGCTGTTGTTCTTCGGCCTGATCTTCGCCGCGCTCAACGCCCGGCCGGGGACCAAGGCGATCACCGACGGCGCGCTGCTGCTGAAGCTGGATGGCCCGATCGTCGAACAGCCCGAAACGGTCGCCCCGCTTGCGATGCTGTCGGGGCGCAGCGTGCCGCACGAATATCGCCTGCGCGATCTGGTCCGAGCGATCGATACCGCCAAGGACGATGGCCGGGTCAAGGTGCTGGTCCTCGATCTGGACGCGTTCGGCGGGGCCTATCCGGCGACCCTTCAGGAGGTCGGCGACGCGATCCAGCGCTTCCGCAAGGGCGGAAAGCCGGTCCTCGCCTATGCCACCGCGTATACCGATGGCGCCTATCGCCTGGCTGCAAACGCCAGCGAGGTCTGGGTCAATCCACTGGGCGGCACGCTGTTCACCGGGCCGGGCGGCAACCAGCTCTATTACAAGGGCCTGATCGACAAGCTGGGCGTCACCACCCATGTCTACCGCGTCGGCAAGTTCAAATCCTTCGTCGAGCCCTATATCCGCAGCGACCAGAGTCCCGATGCGCGCGCCGCGTCGCAGGCGCTGTACGGCACGCTGTTCGCCCAGTGGCGCGAAGCCGTGGCCAAGGCGCGGCCCAAGGCGCAGATCGACGCCTTCCTGACCCAGCCCGACCGCGCCGTGCTGGCGTCCAACGGCAGCATCGCCGACGCCAATCTGAAGGCCGGGCTGGTCGACAAGCTGGGCGACAAGTTGGCCTTCGGCAAGCGCGTCGCCCAGATCGCCGGGGCCGAGGCGAACAAGCCTGCAGGCTCGTTCCGTACCATCTCCTACGCCTCCTGGGTGCGCGCCAATCCGTTGCCGACCAAGGGCGATGCGATCGGCGTGCTGACCATCGCGGGCAATATCGTCGATGGCGAGGCTGGTCCCGGCACCGCCGCGGGCGAGACGGTGTCCAAGGCGCTGCTCGACGGCCTGGCCAAGAAGAACCTGAAGGCGCTGGTCGTGCGCGTCGATTCGCCGGGCGGCTCGGTGCTGGCCTCCGAACAGATCCGCCAGGCGATCCTGGAGGCCAAGCGGCAGAAGCTGCCCGTCATCGTCTCGATGGGCGGCCTGGCGGCGTCGGGCGGTTACTGGGTCTCGACCCCGGCCGACCTGATCTTTGCCGAGCCGGGCACGATCACCGGGTCGATCGGCATTTTCGGCATCATCCCGACCTTCGAGAACACGCTGGCCAAGATCGGCGTGACCACCGACGGGGTGAAGACCACGCCGCTGACCGGCCAGCCCGACGTGCTGGGCGGCACGACGCCGATGCTCGACACCATCCTGCAGGCGGGAATCGAGAATGGCTATCGCCAGTTCCTGACCCGCGTCGCTGAGGCGCGCCACATGACGCCCGAAAAGGTCGACACCATCGCGCAGGGTCGGGTGTGGGACGGCGGCACCGCGCGCCAGATCGGGCTCGTCGACCGCTTCGGCAACCTGTCTGATGCCATTGCCGAGGCCGCCCGCCGTGCCAAGCTGGACCCGGCCAAGGTCTATCCGGAATATCTGGAGAAGAAGCCGGGCTTTGCGGCGGTGCTGGCCGAAGGGTTCGACAGCGACGATGACGGCCAGCAGGGCGGCGACTTCTTCGCCATCGCGGCGGCCGAGCGCCGCGCCGTCGCGGCCCGCGCACTGGGCGATGTCGCGCGGCTGGCGCGGGGCGGGTCGGTGCAGGCGAAGTGCCTGGAATGCGGCGCGCTGGGGCCCATAGGCTCAGCCAGCGACGAGCGGCTGCTCGACCTGCTGATCGCGCGCTTGGGGCTCTGAGCGGATCCCCCCCCCCGTTCAGCCTGAGCGAAGTCGAAGGCCAAGGGATTCCCCGGGGAGGATAGCACGGGACGTGCACTTCGACTTCGCTCAGTGCGAACGGAGGGGGGATTGTGTCGCGAAAGGGTGCAGGACGTTGGCCCCTTCCGAACCGCACATCCCCGCGCTACGCAGGCCCATCGCTTCAGGAGACGCTACCCCCATGATCGCCATCCGCGCCGCCCGCCCCGATGACGCCGCCGCCATCGCCGCCATCTATGCGCCGCATGTGCTGGCGGGCGTCGTCTCCTTCGAGACCCAGGCCCCCGACGCCGACACGATGCGCGCGCGGATGGAGGGGGCGGACGGCCTCTATCCCTGGATCGTCGCGACGCTGGCCGATGAAGAGGGCCGCGAAGACGCCGTGATCGGCTATGCCTATGCCGCCCGGTTCCGCGAGCGCGAGGCCTATCGCTGGGTCGTGGAGACGACCATCTATGTCGCCGACGTGTCGCAGCGTTCGGGCATCGGGCGGCTGTTGTACGAGGCGCTGGTCGACACGCTGACCGCGCAAGGCTTCACCCAGGCGATGGGCGTGATCGCGCTGCCCAATGACGGCTCGATCAAGCTGCACGAAGCCGTCGGCTTCCGCCGCGCGGGCGTCTTCCGCGAGGTCGGCCACAAGCATGGCCGCTGGATCGACGTGGGCTATTGGCAGCGCGAACTCGCCGAACCGGCGGCGCATCCCGCCGAACCGAAGCGCTTCGCCGATGTCGGCGTGGTCCGCGATCCGGTGGCGGTGAAGCATCGGTAGGCCGACCCACGCTTGCGCGGAAGCTGACAGGATGACGGACTTTTCGCCACGTATCCCGGAATATTGGCAGGCGCAGTTCGCAGGCGATGCGCTGGGTCCGGACAGCTGTACGGTCAGTCCTTCCCTGTCGCACAAGCGGCCCGCCATGATTCTGACAAGGGACGGGACCCCCTCGCGGATGACGGTCCGCCCCGAACTCGCAGCGTGTCTTGGACAACTTACGCCGAAGTCCCCCTCGATCGAAGACCGGAGAGCAGCGCTGATTGAGTCCGGCATCGCCTTCCACGATCCCGACCATCTGTTCTACCTGCCCGAGGACGGCCCCATCCCCGCGCCCGCGCGGTCGGCACGCAAGCTGAAGCCGGGCGACCGCAGCGCCTTCGACATCTTTCATTATGAAGCGCCCGAGGCTGACCGCGAGGATGCGTTCGTCGAATGGGATCATTGGGCCGTCTTCGGCTGCTTCGATGGCGATCGGCTGATCAGCGCGGCCAGTGCAATGCTGTGGGAGAACAGCCCGTTTGCCGATCTGGGTGTCCTGACCCTGCCCGATGCGCGAGGTAAAGGCGCCGCCCGCGCCGTCGTTCTCGCGATGCTCGACTTTGTACGAGGTCGGGGCCTCGAACCGCAATATCGCTGCCAGATCGACAATATCGCGTCCGTCGCGCTGGCGAAAGCGTGCGGCCTGCGCCTCTATGGGCAATGGATCGTAGCCGCCGAACCGCCCTCTCCGTGCCATAGTTGAGCGGCCCGCCACACAATACCAATCTAAGGCTTGGCTTTGCGCACCCGCTTTGGCTAACGCCGTAAGGGAAGCCCCCCGGGGCATGCGCAAGGAAGGAACAGGCATCATGGCTGCCGACTGGTCGACGATCGAATCGCTCCCGCAGACCCCGCTTCTCGATCTTTTCGCGAATGATCCCAACCGGCTGGCCTCGCTCAGCCTGGATGTGGCGGGTATCCATTTCGACTGGTCCAAGACCCATCTGACCCGCGAGGCCGTCGCCGCCTTCGCCGACCTCGCCAAGGCGAGCGGGCTGGCCGCCAAGCGTGACGCGCTGTTCGGGGGCGAGGTCGTCAACGTCACCGAAGGCCGCGCGGTCGAGCACACCGCCGAGCGTGGCGAGGGCAATCCCGAGAGCGTCGCCGTGGCGCGCCAGTCGCACGCCCGGATGCGCGCGCTGATCGACGCGATCGAGGCGGAAGCGCTCGGGCCGATCCGCCACGTCCTGCACATCGGCATCGGCGGCTCGGCGCTGGGCCCCGACCTGTTGGTCGACGCGCTGGGCCGCGACAGCGACCGTTATGACGTGGCGATCGTGTCGAACGTCGACGGCGTCGCGCTGGAGGAGGTGTTCAAGCGCTTCGACCCCGCCGCCACGCTGCTGGTCGTTGCATCCAAGACCTTCACCACCACCGAGACGATGCTGAACGCCACCTCGGCGCTTCAGTGGATGACCGAGAGCGGCGTCGAGGACCCTTATGGCAAGGTCATCGCGCTGACCGCCAATCCCGAAAAGGCGGTCGAATGGGGCGTCGACGAGACGCGCATCCTGCCCTTCGCCGAATCGGTCGGCGGCCGTTACTCGCTCTGGTCGACGATCGGCTTCCCGGCGGCGCTGGGCCTGGGCTGGGACGCGTTCGAGGAACTGCTGGAAGGTGCGGCCGAGATGGACCGCCATTTCCGCCTGACCGACCTGGCGCAGAACGCCCCCGCGCTCGCCGCCTTTGCCGACCTCTATTACACCCAGGTCCGCCATGCCGAGACGCGCGCGCCCTTCGCCTATGACGAGCGCCTGCGCCTGCTCCCCTCCTATCTCCAGCAGCTGGAGATGGAGTCGAACGGCAAGGGCGTGACCGTCGACGGCCAGCCCGTCGGACGGCCGACCGCCGCGATCACCTGGGGCGGCGTCGGCACCGACGCGCAGCATGCCGTGTTCCAGCTGCTCCACCAGGGCACGCACCTCGTCCCCGTCGAGTTCATCGCGGTCATCGAGCCGGGCGATGTGCTGAGCGACGATCATCACCGCCAGCTGCTGCTCAACGCCTTTGCGCAGGGTGCCGCGCTGATGAAGGGCAAGACGGTCGACGATCCCGCGCGCAGCTATTCGGGCGACCGCCCGTCCTCGACCATCCTGCTCGACACGCTCGACCCGCGCACGCTGGGCGCGCTGATCGCCTTTTACGAGCACCGCGTGTTCGTGAACGGCGTGCTGCTGGGCATCAACAGCTTCGATCAGTTCGGCGTCGAGCTGGGCAAGGAAATGGCCAAGGCCGCCGACCAGGGCGGGCAGGATTTCGATCCCTCGACCGAGGATCTGATCAAGCGGGCGTTCGGGGAGTAACGATCCTCCCCTGCAAGGGGAGGTGGCATCGCGTAGCGATGACGGAGGGGTGTCACCGCCAGCGAGCGTTCCAGCCCCTCCACCACGCCCTGCGGGCGCGGTCCTCCTCCCCAAGCTGTGCTTGGGGAGGAATTGAAGTTTCCGATCACTGTCAGGGGGACGCTGAACTTGGCTCGGCGTCCCCCGTTGTGCTTTTAGGCGGACTGCACACCCGCGCTTTCTGACTTCCCGGAGAAACCGATCCCATGGCTGACTATGACTATGACCTGTTCGTCATCGGGGCGGGTTCGGGCGGCACGCGCGCCTCGCGGGTCGCAGCGGCGCATGGCGCGCGCGTGGCGGTGGCCGAGGAATATCGCGTCGGCGGCACCTGCGTCATTCGCGGCTGTGTTCCGAAGAAGCTGCTCGTCTATGGCGCGCATTTCGCCGAGGACCTGAAGGACGCCCGTCGCTTCGGCTGGCAGGTGCCGAGCGACTGCGAGTTTTCGTGGGAGACGCTGCGCGACAATGTCCTGTCGGAGGTCGACCGGCTGAACGCCGCGTACAAGAAGACGCTGGAAAGCCACAATGTCGAGATCATCGACCAGCGTGCCGTCGTCACCGGTCCGAACAGCGTCCGCCTGGCCGACGGGACCGAGAAGACCGCCGAGCGTATCCTGATCGCGGTCGGCGCGCATCCGGCCGTCCCCTCCTGCCCCGGCCATGAGCATGGCATCACCTCGAACGAGGCGTTCCATCTCGACGCGATCCCCAAACGCGTGCTGATCGCGGGTGCGGGCTATATCGCCAATGAGTTTGCGGGCGTGTTCCACCAGTTCGGCGCGCACGTCACGCTGATCAACCGCAGCAAGGATATCCTGCGCGGCTATGACCTGACGATCCGCGACCGGCTGCTCCAGATTTCCATGATGAAGGGCATCGAGTTCCGCTTCGACGCGACGTTCGAAGGGATCGAGAAGATGGACGATGGCTGCCTGAAGGTATCCATGTCCAACCACGAGCCGATGATCGTCGACCTGGTGATGTTCGCGACCGGCCGCCTGCCCAATACCCACGGCCTGGGGCTGGAGACGGCGGGCGTCGAGCTCGACGATCATGGCGCGATCAAGGTGGACGAGGACAATCGCTCGACCTGCCCCAGCATCTATGCGGTGGGCGACGTGACCAACCGCGTCCAGCTGACCCCCGTCGCGATCCGTGAGGGACAGGCCTTTGCCGATACGGTGTTCGGCAATAAGCCGACCCGCGTCGACTATGACTGCATCCCGGCCGCCGTTTTCAGCCATCCGCCGATGGCGGGCGTCGGCATGACCGAGGCACAGGCGAAGCAGACGCTGGGATCGGTGCGGGTCTATACCTCCGACTTCCGCCCTATGAAGAATGTGCTGGCAGGCCGTGAAGAGCGCGCGCTCTACAAGATGGTGTGCGACGGCGACACCGGCCGCGTGGTCGGGCTGCACATGATCGGTCCCGACGTGCCCGAAATCCTCCAGGCCGCCGCCATCGCGGTGAAGGCCGGCCTGACCAAGGCACAGTTCGACGCCACCGTCGCGCTGCATCCGACCATGTCGGAGGAACTGGTGCTGATGCGCTGAAGGCTCGACTGCCCCCCGGTGTCCCACCGGGGGGCAGTCCAGAGGCAGACCATCCTTATTTGCATATCGCGCTAAATGTTATTGCGGTTTAGGATATGTTCACGTCGAGTCGCTAGGACGTTGGAACAGAGGCGTTGCGGTGGAAATGGAACCGAAGATGAGTGAGCATGGCGTTACTTTCGAGCAGGTCATCGCCTTCGCAAAGGCCGCGATGGACGGCGCCGATGCGTTGAACCAGCCGCTGGCGGGCAACCACATCGCCGCCGGGCTCGAAATGCTGCGCAACGCCCATCAGCAGGCGGGAGCCGCCTCTTCGGTCTGATCGTCAGGCGTCTTCCGCGCTTTTGCCATCGTCCAGCGCGGTGGCACGCCGATGCGCGGGACGATCCTGCAAGCGACCGATATAGGCCATGATCGCATCGGTCTTGGGGATCAGCCCGGTCTGGGTGAACCACATCAACTGCGACCCCAGATAGACATCCGCCGCCGTGAAGCGCTCGCCGGTGATATAAGGATGCTCGGCCACCGCCGCGCCGACGACGCCCACGGCCCGGTCGAAATCGCCATAGCCCGCCATACGCTGTTGCTCGGCGGTCGGCTCCACGCCCATCGCGCGATTGGTGATCGCGGCCTCCAGCGGCCCCGCCGCGAAGAACAGCCAGCGAAAATAACGCGCCTGCTCCTGCGGCAAGGGTGACAGTTCGGCATCGGGAAAGGCTTCGGCCAGATAGGCGCAGATCGCCGCCGTTTCCGTCACCACTTGGCGGCGATGGACAATGGCGGGCACCTTCATCATCGGATTGATTGCGTGAAAGTCGGGCGCGATCATCGTCGTCCCGTAATCCAGCACGACCGTGTCATAGATCGCCCCCGTCTCCTCAAGCATCCAGCGGGCGATGCGGCCCCGCGACTGGGGATTGGTGTACAACGTCAGGTCGGCGGTCATCAGGCTCTCCATGGCGGTATGAGGGGCGAAATCAGGCGCGGTCGAGATAGCGGTGCAGAAAGGCGATGGTCCGCGACCAGGCCTGGGCCGCCGCCGCCGCATTATAGCGCTCGGCGGAGCTGTCGTTGTTGAAGGCATGGTCGACGCCCGGATAGGTAAAGGCCTCGACCGGCCGCCCCGCCGCCTTCAATGCCGCGACCCAGGGCTCGCCGGTCGCGTTCACGCGCGCATCCTTGCCCGCATAATGCAGCATCAGCGGCGACTGGACCTTCGCCGCTTCGCCGGGGCTGGGTGCAGGGCCGTAATAGGCCACGCCCGCCGACAGCGCCGGGCCTGCCGCCACCGCCAGCCGGTTGACGAACGCCCCGCCCCAGCAAAAGCCGACCGCGCCGACGCGGCCGGTGCCCCTCTTGTCGGTGGCGGCATGTCCCATCATCGCCCGTGCCTGGGCCAGCGCCAGATCATAGTCGAGCGTGCCGATCAGCGTTCGCGCGCGATCCTCGTCCGCCGGTGTACCGCCCTGCGGGGCCAACAGATCGGGCGCGATCGCATGGAACCCGGCCAATGCCACGCGCCGCGCGACATCCTCGATATGGGGGGTAAGGCCGCGATTCTCATGGATGACCAGCACCGTGCCGAGCCGCTTCTTCATGCCCTTGGGGCTGGCGAGATAGGCGGCCGAGCGCGCGCCCGCCTCCATCCCCTCGCGACGGTCGATACGCAGTCGGGTATCATGGGGGTCGGTCTGTGCGGCAGCGGCGGGACTGGCGGAGATACCAAGGATCAGCGCCTCGGCGGCGGCGACCGATCCGGCCAGCGCGGTCATCTGGCGCAAGAGGGTGCGGCGGTCGTGATGCTCATGGGTGAAGGCGTCATAGATACGCACCGCGCGATCGCGCACGGATTCAGTCGGGGGGATATCGGTCATGCGGGCATCCTCCACTCCGGTCACGAGTTCGGCATGGGCGCCGGTATCCTCGCGATTGTGAGGGGAAGCTTAGTGGCGTGGGGTGACGGGGGCCAGGGTTGATTGCGCGGGGGCGGCTGGGCGTGGACTTCGGTCAGGCTGAACGGAGTGGGGGGATGCGCACCCGGCGTTTCGTGAAGATAGCGCTGAGATTCTACTGCCCTGAGATGCCCCCCTCCCCTTCAGGGGAGGGGCCGGGGGTGGGGCGCTTCCGCAAGCCCGGCGTTCGTGGAGAGGCCCCACCCCAACCCCTCCCCTGAAGGGGAGGGGCTCGCGTCGACTTGATAGGTTGCCGCCTGCTTTTGCCCCCGTTCAGTCTGAGCGAAGTCGAAGGCCACGGGACAACGCCCAAACAAAAAGGCCGCCCCCTTATGGGGACGGCCCTTTCATCAGCCTAGCGAGAAGATCACGCCCCCAGCGGACTCGGCGAACCGAGCGGCCCGCTGCCGCGCCGCGTCTTCGGGATCGAGGTCCCCGCCTTGGCGATCGGCGTCGCCTTGGCCTTGGGGTCGTCGCGACCGATATCGTCGCCCGCGATCAGCTTCTTGATCTCGTCACCCGACAGCGTTTCATATTCGAGCAGCGCACCGGCCAACAGATGGAGCTGGTCGACATGCTCGGTCAGCACATGCTTGGCGCGATGCAGACCGCCCTCGACGATCGACTTGATCTCGTCGTCGATCAGCTGCGCGGTCTGGTTGGACATACGCACCGGCTGGCTGGACGAATAGCCCAGGAAGCTCTCGCCTTCCGGCTGGGCATATTCGACCGGACCGACCTTGTCGGACATGCCCCACTTCGTGACCATGTCGCGGGCCAGGCCCGTGGCGTACTGGATGTCGCCGCTCGCGCCGCTCGACACCTTGTCATAGCCGAAGATGATCTCCTCGGCGACGCGGCCGCCCATGGCCACGGCCAAGTTCGCGTACATCTTGTCACGATGATAGCTATACGAGTCGCGTTCCGGCAGGCGCATCACCATGCCCAGCGCGCGACCGCGCGGGATGATCGTCGCCTTGTGGATCGGGTCCGACGCCGGTTCATGCAGCGCGATGACCGCATGGCCCGCCTCGTGATAGGCAGTCATCCGCTTCTCGTCCTCGGTCATGACCATGGAGCGGCGTTCCGCGCCCATCATGACCTTGTCCTTGGCTTCCTCGAACTCGGCATTGGCGACCAGGCGCTTGCCCTTACGCGCCGCCATCAGAGCGGCCTCGTTGACGAGGTTGGCCAGATCCGCGCCCGAAAAGCCCGGCGTACCGCGCGCGATGACGCGGGCGTCGACGTCGGGGGCCAGCGGCACCTTCTTCATATGAACTTCGAGGATCTTCACGCGGCCGTCGATATCCGGGCGCGGCACGACGACCTGGCGATCGAAGCGACCGGGACGCAGCAGCGCGGGGTCGAGCACGTCGGGACGGTTGGTCGCGGCGATGATGATGATGCCTTCATTGGCCTCGAAACCATCCATCTCGACCAGCAGCTGGTTCAGCGTCTGCTCGCGCTCGTCATTGCCGTTGCCCAGGCCCGCTCCGCGATGACGGCCGACCGCGTCGATTTCGTCGATGAAGACGATGCACGGTGCCGACTTCTTGGCCTGTTCGAACATGTCGCGCACGCGGCTGGCACCGACGCCGACGAACATCTCGACGAAATCCGAACCCGAAATGGTGAAGAAGGGCACGCCCGCCTCACCCGCGATGGCGCGGGCGAGCAGCGTCTTGCCGGTGCCCGGCGAGCCGACCAGCAGCGCGCCCTTCGGGATCTTGCCGCCCAGACGGGCGAACTTCGACGGGTCCTTCAGGAACTCGACGATTTCCTGCAGCTCTTCGCGCGCTTCGTCGATGCCGGCCACATCGTCGAACGTCACCTTGCCTTCCTTCTGGGTCAGCATGCGGGCGCGGCTCTTGCCGAAGCCCATCGCGCCGCTGGCACCGCCGCCCTTCTGCATCTGGCGCAGAACGAAGAAGGCGATACCAATGAACAGCAGGAACGGCAGCGAATTATAGAGCATCAGCATCCAGATGGACGGCCCTTCCTCGGTCTTCGCCGTGAAGGTCACGCCCTTCTCGCGCAGACGCGGAATCAGCTGCGAGTCGGGAACCGGGGTGGTGCGGAACTTCTCGCCCGAGGACAGCGTGCCGGTGATCGACTCGCGCGAGATGGTCGCGGTCTTCACCGTGCCCTCGTCCACCTTGTCCAGGAAGGTCGAATATTCGATCTGGTTGCCGCTCTGCGCCGAGGAACCCGCGCCCGACAGGCTGACGAACAGGGCGAGCGCCATCAGGATGCCCACCCAGATCAACAGGCTCTTCATCCAGGGGTTGCCGCCCCCATTGGGATCGGGGCTCTGCTGCTTGTCGTTGTCGTTCATCGGTGCCGGATACCTTTCAGTGCCAAGATAGGCATGACGAGGTTAATGGCAATGGAACAAGACCGATCAATGTGATCGGGCTGGAAGCAATCCTCCCCAAGCTCTGCTTGGGGAGGGGACCATGCGCAGCATGGTGGAGGGGCTGAGCGACCCAGGCCCCTCCACCACCGCTTCGCGGCGGTCCCCCTCCCCGCGCTTCGCGCAGGGAGGATCGTAAAACGTCAGCCCGTCTTCCTCGGGGGAGCCGGGCGGAAGCGCCAGACGCCGGAGCGGACGCTGGCGATCACTCCGGCCTGGGTCGCGCGGCTGCCCTGCGACAGCGCCTCGAGCAGCTTTTCGATATTGCTGCCTTCGCTCCACGCCGGGCTTTCGATCCCGGCGGCGGTGCGGACCGTGCCGATCGCGCGCCGGGCCAGACGGCGGCCCAGCTCGCGCGGCAGGTCGGCCGCCTGAATCCGGACATTGTCGCCGTCGATCTGCGCGCGGTCCTGCCACAGCCAGTCGACCGTCGCGCGAAGATCGGTATCCGCCTCGGCCAATTGCGCCGCCGCACGGGCCAGCTGTGCCACGCCCAGCCACTCATGGCCGTCGAGCAATTGCCGAAAGCGCGTGCGGTCATGGCGCGGATCGTGATTGGCGGGGTCGTCGACGAACGGGGCCTCGGCGCGGCGAACGATCCGGCGCAACTCGGCGCGCCGCCAATCGAGCAGCGGGCGCAGCACGACCGCATCGGCGATCACCGTCCGCGCCCGCACGCCCGACAGGCCCGACAGCCCGGCCCCGCGCGCCGCGCGCATCAGGAAGGTTTCGGCCTGGTCGTCGGCATGATGCGCGGTCAGGATGGCCGCTGCCCCGATCGCACGCGCCTGTGCAGCGAGCAGGGCATAGCGTACGTCGCGCGCCTGGGACTGGATGCTCGCCCCGGCAATCGGCGTTTCCGGGCGCAGGGCGTGATGCGACACACCCAATTGAGCGCAATGATGGGCGACCATCCGCACCTCGTCCGCCGCTTCGGGCCGCAGTCCATGATCGACCGTCGCGACCGCGATCCGCCCCGGAAAGGCCGCCGCCGCCAGCGTCAGCATCGCCATGCTGTCGGGCCCGCCGGACACCGCCAGCAACAGTGGCGCCGCATCGGCATGGGGATCGTGAAGAAGCGTCAGATCGGCGACAAAGCGCGCAATCTGATCGTCGGCCGTGGCATCGGTGGCCATGATGCTCTCAAAACTGGTCAGGGATGCGCGCGCTCTGGCCCTTCCGCCGCACCAGTGCAAGAGGTTTCGTGGCTCTGCGCATTCCTCGGCGAGAGCGGAATCACATGAGATGGACCCACCCCTCCCCTTCAGGGGAGGGGCCGGGGGTGGGGCGTATCGGCAAGCGCGGCGCTCGTGGAAAAGCCCCACCCCAACCCCTCCCCTGAAGGGGAGGGGCTCGCGTTGATTCAAGACGATGTCATCCTCCCCCTCAAAAGGGGAGGAATACATTTATACTACTGACACTTCGCCGCGCTGCGGCCGCTGGCGATTTGGCTCTTCATCGCGGCGGACAGCTTGGCGCCGTACACGTCGCTCAGTTCGTCATAGACCTTGCAGGCATCAGCCGCCTTGTTGAGCTTGGTCAGCGCCTGGCCGAGGTAGAGCAGGCTGTCGGGCGCCCGCTCGCCGTCCGGGTATTTCTTGTAATTCTCATAAAAGGCCATCGACGCCAGGCTGGGCTTGCCGGAGTCGAGATAGGTCCGCCCCAACAGATTCTGGGCGAAGCTTGCGCGGCGGCTCTTGGGATAGTCGGCGACCATCTTCTTCAGCGCGGCTTCCGCTTCTGGATAACGCTTGGCCTGCCACAGGCGATAGCCATAGAGATAGGCGTCCTCCGCCGGATCGCCGGTCGAGGGCTTGTCGACTGCGGCCGCCGGGGTCGAGGTCGCGGTATCGCCGGTGACGACCGAGGCCGCCGCCGGGGTCTTGGTCGGGCGCGTCGATCCGCTGACGGCGGCTGGCGTGTCGAGCGGGGCGCTTTGCCCGGCCGGGGCGATCGGCGCGGGGCCGGATTCCAATGCCTTCAAGCGCGTTTCGGTGGCGCGCTTATAGGCGTCGAACTGATCCTGAAGCTGGCGGGTGCGATAGCCGTTCTGCTCGATCTGGCCGGTCAGTCCGGCCATCTGCTCCTCCAGTGAGGTCACGCGGGAGGTCAGGTCCGACAGCGCGCTGGAGGCGGGAACGCCCGGCGCCTGCGCCTGGGTCTGCGGCGCGGTGATCTCGGGCTGGACATAGCCACCCGCGCCGTTCGGGAAGACCTTGCGCTGGACCGCGCGCATCTCGCTTTCCAGCTTGCCGACCCGGCCCTCGACATTGGATTGGGCGATGGCGGCGGTCGGCAGGATCATCACGGCCGCGACCCCGGCCAGCAACAGGTTACGCATCGGTTTCACCCCCCGGTGGGCTGATTATGAAAGGGACAGGACCACCCTGCCCTGCCCCGGCTGTCTCCAGCCTGAAGATGTCCGCTTCTTACAGGTCCGCCGGTGCGGTGGTGGCGGGCGAAGGCGAGGGCGCGGGCGCCGTCAGGGCGTTGCCGCCCGTCTCGCCGCTCGCAGCACGCGTCGAACGGCGCTCCGTCCGCTCACGCAGCGGGGTACGCACGGTCGGCGTCGGCGCGGCGGCAGCGGCCGGAGCACCCGACAGCCGCGCGCCGATCGCCCCCGGATCGAGCCGCACGTCCTTGATCGCGCGCGAGCCGTCGCCCAGCGGCGGAATGGGCTTGCCGTCCAGGGTCACGCTCAGCTTGTCGGGGCGACCGACATTCAGCAGCGGCCCCTTGGCGGTGGCGGGCACCTCATAGCTTTCGCCGGGCTTCAGCGTGCCGATCTTCAGCGTGACATTGTCGGCGTCGTAGACGCGCAGCCACACCTCGCCATTGGCGGTCAGCACCACCTTGCCCGTCGTCACCGGCGTCGGGCTGGGGGCTGGCGTGGGTGCGGGCGCGGACGCATTGGTTAGCGGGGTCGCGGCGGGCACCTCCTGTGCGGTGCGGTCGCGGCGGAACAGATCGGTTCCATACCACAGTCCCGCGATGACGAGCAGCGCCAGCGCCAGACCGACACCGACGATCGCCAGCCCGCGCGACGGCACGCGCGCCGGATCGGCGATATCCTGCGGGACATATTCGGTGACGCGGCGGCCCAGCCTGTCGACATCGGCGCGCACGGCCTGCGCGATCGCGACCTCGTCCGCGCCGACCGCCCGGGCATAGGCCTTGGCGAAGCCGACCGCATAGGTGGCCGACGGCAGGCTCTGATAATCGGATGCCTCGATCGCCGCGAGATGGCGGCTGGGGATGCGCGTGCGCGCACCGATATCGCCCAGCGATAGCCCCTGCGCCTCGCGCGCCGTGCGCAGGACGTCACCGGCGCGGGCAGGTGCCGCCGGTGCGGCATCGTGGCCGGGATTGACCTCGTCCATTCTCAACTCCGAAGCGACCATGGCCCACCCCATGATCGCGGTCGTTCTTTCAGACGGCTGGGATCAAGTCAACGCGAACCCCTGACCTGGATCAGGCCAATTCCACACCGTTCGTCGCAGCCCAGGCACCAAGCGCCCCGCGCATGTCCCGCACGGGATGCGCGAGCAGCCGGGCCATCTCGGCGGTGATCGCTTCCCGGTCGAGCGAGCGGATCATCGCCTTCACCGGGCCGACCGCCGCCGGGGTGATCGACAGCCGGTCGATGCCCAGCCCGATCAGCGCCATCGCCTCCAGCGGACGCCCGCCCATCTCGCCGCACACGCCGACCGGCACGCCCGCCTCACGCGCGGGTCCGACCACCCGGCGCAGGAAGCGCAGGATCGACGGGCTGAGCCAATCATAGCGCTCGGCCAGCTTGGGGTTCGCGCGATCGGCGGCGAACAGGAACTGGGTCAGGTCGTTGGTGCCGATCGACAGGAAGTCGACATTGGGCAGGATCAGGTCGAGCTGTTCCGCCAGCGCGGGCACCTCCAGCATCGCGCCGTAACGCACGTCGAGCGGCAGACGACGCCCGCGCGAGCCGAGCCAGGCCCGCTGCGCCTCGAACAGCGCCTTGGCCTCGTCGAACTCCCAGGCTTCGGACACCATCGGGAACATGACGTTCAGGGTGCGCCCCGACCCCGCCTCGATCAGCGCGCGGGCCTGCGCCTTCATCAGGCCGTCGCGCTCCAGCGCCAGGCGCAGCGCGCGCCAGCCCATGGCCGGGTTCTCCTCGTCGCCCGGATCGGTGTTGAGATAGGGCAGCGCCTTGTCGCCGCCGATATCGATGGTGCGGAACACGACCGGCCGGTCGCCCGCCGCCTCCATCACGTCGCGGTACAGCCGCTGCTGCCGCTCGCGCTGCGGCAGGGTGGCGGAGACCAGGAACTGAAACTCGGTGCGGAACAGGCCGATGCCGTCCGCCCCCGTCGTGTCGAGCGCGGCGGCGTCGTCGCGAAGCCCGGCATTGACCATCAGGGTGACACGGTGGCCGTCCTTGGTCACCGGCGGCACGTCGCGCAGCGCCGCAAAGGCCGCGCGGCGCTTCTGCCGCAGCTCCAGCTTGGCGTCGAAGGCCTCCTCCATCGCCGACGAGGGCCGGACGAGCACGCTGCCCTCCGATACGTCGAGCAGCAGCTGGTCGCCGTCCGCGATCTGGCGGCGCACATCGCTGACCCGGCCCAGCACCGGCACGCCCATGGCGCGCGCAACGATGATGACATGCGCGGTCAGCGACCCTTCCTCCAGGATTACGCCCTTCAGCCGCCGCCGGTCATATTCCAGCAGCTCGGCCGGACCCAGGTTGCGCGCGATCAGGATCGTGTCCTGGCGCAGGCCCAGCTGCGCCGCCGTGCCCATCTGGCCCGACACGATGCGCAGCAGCCGGTTGGACAGGTCCTCCAGATCGTGCATCCGGTCGGCCAGCAACGGATCGTCGATCTGGCGCATCCGCTGGCGCGTGCGCTGCTGCACCCGTTCGATCGCCGCCTCGGCGGTCAGGCCGCTATCGATCGCCTCGTTGATGCGGCGCGCCCAGCCCTCGTCATAGGCGAACATCTTGTAGGTCTCGATGACCTCGACATGCTCGCCCGCGACGCCGAACTCGGCCTCGCGCGCCATGCGGTCGATCTGTTCGCGCATCTTGTCGAACGCGGCATAGACGCGGCGGCGCTCGGCATCGATGTCCTCGGCGACCGTGTGTTCGACGACGATGCGCGGCTGGTGATAGACGGCAAAGCCGCTGCCCATGCCCTCGACCAGCTTCTGGCCCGACAGCCGGATCGTCGCGGTCATCTGCGGCCGCGTGCCCGCCGCCCCCGCCGCGTCGATCAGGCCGGCATTGGCGATCAGTTCGGACAGGACCATCGCGACGGTCTGCAGCGCCTCGATCTCGACATCGGCATATTTGCGCGGTTCGCTATGCTGGACCGCCAGCACGCCCACCGCCCGCTCGCGCCGGATGATCGGCACGCCCGCAAAGCTGTGGAAACGATCCTCGCCGGTTTCGGGCTTGTAGGCGAAGTCGGGATGGCTCGCTGCTTCGTCCAGGTTCAGCACTTCGACATCCTCGGCGATGGTGCCGACCAGCCCCTCGCCCATCGCCAGCTTGGTGACGTGGACTGCCTCCTCGGCCAGGCCACGCGTCGCGAACAGTTCCAGTACCCCTTCGCGCAGCAGATAGATGGAGCAGACCTCGCTGCCGATCGCCTCGCCGATGATCTGGACCACCTGATTCAGCTTGGCTTGGGCGGGGGTGCGCGACGCCATCACGTCGTGCAGACGAACGAGGATCTCGCGGGCGGATGCGGCGGCCGAAACGGGCATGGGCATAGGGCTAACAGACGGAATGCGGCGGTGTCATGCGCTAATATTGCACAGGCGTGCCTTTTGGTGGCGCAAGCGCCCGGACCAACACGCTGATCTGCATTATAGATCAATTATTTATGGGGAACAGCGGACCAAATGGCAGGTTGGCTCCCACGTTCGTCACGGGAGAACATCATGCCCAAATTCCTATCCATCGCCCTTGTCCTGGGAATGGCCGCCGCGCCGGTCGCCGCACAGACTCCGCCGCCCCCGCCTCCGGCCGCCGCCAAGGCGCAAGCGGCGGCCTATGTGAAGGCGGCGGGCATGAGCGACCTGTACGAGATCACCTCCAGCAAATTGGCGCTGCAAAAGTCGCGCAACGAGGATGTCCGGCGATTCGCGCAGATGATGATCGACCATCACACCCAGACGACCGCCGCCACGGTCCGTGCCGCCCGGCAGGACGGCCTGCCCCCGACCCCGCCCCGGCTCGGCGGAGCGCAAGCCTCGATCGGCGAGTTGCGCCGCGCCTCCGCCGACGCATTCGACCGGCTGTATATCGGCCAGCAGCTGCCCGCGCATCAGGCCGCGCTCGATCTGCATCAGAGCTTCGCCGCGAATGGCGACCGCCCGGCGCTGAAGGCCAGCGCGCAGGCCGCGGTGCCCATCGTCCAGCAGCATATCCAGATGCTGGAACAGATGCCGCGCTAAACCGACCTGCCAGCTGGGGGAAAGGTTGCGAGGCGTAGGCACTGACGGAGGGATGTCGCCATCAACAATGACGCCCCTCCGTCAAGCTGCCGCCCGCCATGGCGCCTGCCATGGCGCCTGCCGCCCCGACGACACACACCCATACCGCTATCGTTCGACCTGCAACAGCCAAGCCGTCGAGGGATCGAAGCATCGAAAATAAGGGAGGATGGCGCACCCGACAGGATTCGAACCTGTGGCCTCTGCCTTCGGAGGGCAGCGCTCTATCCAGCTGAGCTACGGGTGCGTGGGCTGGCCGACTAGCATCGCGAGACACCCCGCGCCAGCCCTTTTTATGCGGCGGCCGCTTTTCCGGTCGTGGCGGCAGGGGCCGGGGTCTTGGGGCGATAGGCGCAGAGGTCCTCGACCGGGCAGCGCCAGCATTCGGGCCGCCGGGCCTTGCAGATATAGCGGCCGTGCAGGATCAGCCAGTGATGCGCATGGAGCCGGAATGGCGCGGGCGTGGCCTTGTCCAGCTTCAGTTCGACCGCCAGCACCGTCTTGCCCTTGGCCAGGCCGGTGCGGTTGCAGACGCGGAAGATATGGGTGTCGACCGCGAAGGTCTCGTGCCCGAAGGCAGTGTTGAGCACGACATTGGCGGTCTTGCGCCCGACACCGGGCAGCCGCTCCAGCGCCGCGCGATCCTCGGGCACCTCTCCGCCATGATCGTCGACCAGCATCCGGGACAAGGCGATGACGTTCTTCGCCTTGGTGTTGAACAGGCCGATCGTCTTGATGTGCTGTTTCAGCCCTTCCTCGCCCAGGTCGAGCATCTTCTGCGGCGTGTCGACCTCGGCGAACAGGGCACGTGTCGCCTTGTTGACGCCAATATCGGTGGCCTGCGCCGACAGGGCCACCGCGACGACCAGCGTATAGGGGTTGCGATATTCCAGCTCGGTCTCGGGATGCGGGTTCGCCTCCGCCAGCCGGTGGTAGAATTGGACGACGTCCGCCTTCTTCATGGCGCTTACAGCCCCAGCACGTCGCCCATGCGATAGCGCCCCGGCGCCTGACCCGCGAGCCACAGCGCCGCGCGCACGGCCCCACGCGCGAAGATGGTGCGGTCCTGCGCGAAATGGCCCAGCGTCAGCCGCTCGCCCTCGCCCGCGAAGATCACCTCATGGTCGCCGATCACCGAGCCGCCGCGCAAAGCCGCCAGGCCGATCGTCCCCTCGGTACGCGCGCCGACCAGTCCGGCGCGGCCATCGACGCGCAGCTCGGACAGCGGATGCCCCCGCCCCGCCGCCGCCGCCTCGCCCAGCAGCAGTGCGGTGCCGGAGGGCGCGTCGACCTTGTGCCGATGATGCATCTCGGTGATCTCGACATCCCAGTCGGTGCCCAGCCGCGCCGCCGCCTCGCGCACCAGATTGGCGAGCAGCGTAATGCCGAGCGAGGTGTTGCCGGTCTGGAGCACTGCGATCTCGGTCGCGGCGGCGTCGATCGCGGCGTGCTGCGCAGGGGAAAGGCCGGTGGTGCCGATCACGATGGGGGTGCGCGCCGCACGGGCGGCCGCCAGATGCACGTCCAGCGCCCCCGCGATCGAGAAGTCGACCAGCACATCGGCCGCCTTGGCCAGCGCGTCCGGGTCGTCACGCGAATCGCAGCCACCCGCCAGCGTTGCGCCCTCGCCCTCGATCAGGTCCGCGATCGCCCGGCCCATGCGCCCGGCGCTGCCGTAGATACCGATGGCGGTCATGCGGGGGCCTTGGGCGAAAGGAGGATATGGGTCGTCATGCGGCTTCCTTTGCACAGGTTGTGGCCGAGGGAAACCGGCCATGATCCGGGCCTGTCAACGACCGACGAGGGGCTCTGGGCCATCGCTGTGCTACATGCCGAGTGCTCCGCCCCTGGCAATTCCACCGCGGCCTTTGCCGCACGTCGCTATCGCCCGGAGGCTGAAGTTGTCCGACGTTGCTCCCTGGATCGGAAGCGGACATGCTGCCACCATTCCAATGTCGGGAGATGACGGATGATCGAGGTGCGAGAGGGGGATTTGTCCAATGACCAAACGCGAGAATTGCTGGCGATCCATCTCGCCGGGATGCACGCGAACTCGCCACCGGGCCATGTCTTCGCGCTCGATCTTTCCGGTTTACAGACGCCGGATGTAACCGTGTGGACGGCTTGGTCCGGGGAGCGGGTGGCAGCGATCGGTGCCTTGAAGATGGTATCGAAAGATACGGCCGAGATTAAGTCGATGCGAACGCATCCGGATTTCCTGCGGATGGGAGCCGGGTCCGCAATTCTGGAGACGATCATCGCGACGGCGACGGCCAGGGGCGTGCGCCGGATCAGTTTGGAAACGGGAACCGGCTCATCCTTCGAACCGGCGTTAGCGCTCTACCGACAACGGGGATTCTCCAACGGGCCTGCGTTCGGAGGGTACGAACCCAGCGACTTCAACCAATTCCTGCATTTGTCTCTCGCCTGACACGGCATCAACGCGACGGGGTTGCGGACCGGAGCGGCCTATCCACATTGCGCCCGTTACAGACGA
The DNA here is from genome assembly GCF_001422185.1 of Sphingomonas sp. Leaf257. Taxonomy (NCBI): domain Bacteria; kingdom Pseudomonadati; phylum Pseudomonadota; class Alphaproteobacteria; order Sphingomonadales; family Sphingomonadaceae; genus Sphingomonas; species Sphingomonas sp. Leaf257. Next base: position 28,007 of record NZ_LMMH01000002.1, on the reverse strand, counting down.
AGATCACACAACCCATCTTGGCTCCATGACCGACCTCCAAAACATCGTCATCCTCACTGGCGCGGGCATCTCCGCCGAGTCCGGTATCGCCACCTTTCGCGGGCCCGGCGGGCTATGGGAGGGGCACCGGGTCGAGGATGTCTGCACGCCCGAGGCGCTTGCCGCCGATCCCGAGCTTGTCCACCGCTTCTACGACCTGCGGCGGGCGGGGTTGGCGAGCGTCGAGCCCAATGGAGCACACGCGGCGCTGGCCCGGCTGGACCGGGAATGGTCGGGTGAGTTGCTGATCGTCACGCAGAATGTCGATGACCTGCACGAGCGGGCGGGGGCGCAGCGGATGCTGCACATGCATGGTGCGCTGAAGCAGGCCCTGTGTGCGGCATGTGGCGAGCGGTTCGACTGGGCGGACGACCTGCCGCCCGGCACATCCTGTCCCGCCTGTGCCGCACCGCGCCTGCGGCCCGACATCGTGTTCTTCGGCGAGGTACCGTACCATATGGACCGGATCGAGGCGGCTCTGGCGCAGGCTGATCTGTTCGTGTCGATCGGCACCTCGGGCGCGGTTTATCCGGCCGCCGGGTTCGTTCGGATGGCGAGCGCCTATGGCGCGGCGACGCTGGAGCTCAATCTCGAACGGTCGGAGGGCAGCGGCTGGTTCGAGGAAAGTCGCCTGGGCCCCGCCAGCCAGCTGGTACCCGAATGGGTGGAGCGGATGCTCAGCCGGTGACCGGCACGATGACCTCGCGGGCGCGCGGAGCCAGCCGCTCGACCGCCGGGTCCAGAAGGCCGCGCGCCGTCACCAGCACGCCGAAGGCACGCGGATCGGGCTTGTTGAAGAGCAGGGGCTGGCCCAGCGCATCCGCCACCCCCGCCCCCGCCTCGGAGGCGATCAGCGCGGCGGCGGCGATGTCCCACTCATTGCCCCAGCGCAGCGTCGCGACCAGATCGGCCTCGTCGGCGGCGACCATCGCAATGCGCAGCGCGATCGAGTTGGGCTTGAACACCGCGACCAGATCGCGGTCGGCCTTGGGCAGCGCGTCGACGGGCACACGCGCGCCGGGCATCTGGTGGCAATAGCCCGCGCTGAGCGCGCTGCCGTTGCGGGTCGCGCCGTGCCCCGCCTGGGCCAGCCACAGCTCGCCGCGCGCGGGCGCGGCCAGCACGCCGATCACCGGCACGCCGTCCTCGACCAGCGCGACCGAGACCGCCCAGCCCTCGCGCCCCCGGATATAGTCGCGGGTGCCGTCGATCGGGTCGACCACCCACACCCGCCGCGCCGCGAGCCGGTCGGGCTTGTCCGCCGTCTCCTCCGACAACCAGCCCGCATCGGGAATCAGCGCGTGGAGCCGGGCATAAAGCATCCGGTCAACGTCCAGATCGACCTCGCACACCGGGCTGCCCGGCGTCTTTTCCCATTGGCGGAAATCGGTGCGCCAGCGGGCGAGCGCCATCGCCGCCGCCTCGCGCGCCGCCGCCACGACAGCTGAGATAAGGTCTGGCGGGATCAGCTCAGCTGCTGGCAACCGTCATTCCATCGATGCGCAGGGTGGGCACATTGACGCCGTAGCGGAACTCCAGATCATTGGCCGGGGTCATGCCGAGGAACATATCCTTCAGATTGCCTGCCACGGTGAACTCCGCAACCGGCTCGGCGATCCGCCCGTTCACGATGCGAAAGCCCGCCGCGCCCCGGCTATAGTCGCCGGTGACGGGATTCACGCCGCTGCCGATCAGTTCGGTGACATAGACGCCGTCGGCGATGTCGGCGATCAGCGTGTCCACCGGCACGCGGCCCGGCGCCATGAACAGGTTGCTGGTCGACACGCCCGGCCCGCCGCCGGTGCCGCGCGCGGCATGGCCGGTCGGCTCCAGCCCGAGCTGCCGGGCCGAGGCGGAATCGAGCAGCCAGGTTTCCAACACCCCGTCCTCGACGATCGCGGTCGGCGACACCGCCAGCCCTTCGCCATCGAAGGGGCGCGAGCGCAGGCCGTGCGGGCGGTGGGGATCGTCCTCGATCCGGATGCCCGTCGCCATCACCCGCTCGCCCAGGCCATCGAGCAGGAAGCTGGTCCGCCGCGTGATCGCCGCCCCCGCGATCGCCGAGACGAGATGACCGACCAATGACGATCCGACACGCGGGTCATAGACGACCGGCATCGCGCCGCTGGCCAGCTTGCCGGGATTGAGCCGCGCCACGGTCCGCTCGCCCGCGCGGATACCGATCGCCTCGGGGCCTTCGAGCAGGCGGCGCAGGCGCGCGCCATGATGGGCATAGTCGCGCTGCATGTTCGCGCCCTCGCCCGCCACCACGCTGACCGACAGACCGTAACCGGTGGCGGCATAGCCCGCCGCGAAGCCATGGCTGGTCGCCAGCGCCGAGACGACCCGCGAGGCCGACGCCCCCGCCCCTTCCGAATTGGTCACGCCCGCCACCGCGCGCGCGGCCTCCTCGGCCTCCAGCGCGGCGGCGCGCAGGTCCTCGGGCGCGACCTCGCCGCCATCGTCCAGGTCGAGCATCGGCGGCGCGCCGTGCAACAGCCGCTCTTCGGGCGCGAGCCCAGCCCAGCGATCCTCGGGCGCCTCGCGTGCCATGGCGACGGCGCGCTCGACCGCAAGGGTCATCGCATCGCCCGACAGGTCCGAGGTCGAGACGCTGGCCGAGCGCCGCCCGACGAACACGCGCAGGCCCAGTTCCTCGCTCTCCGACCGACCGACATCCTCCAGCGCGCCGAGGCGCACCGAGACTTCAAGTGCAGCGTCGGCGGCAAAGACCGCGTCGGCGGCGTCGGCTCCGGCGGCGCGGGCACGGGCAACGATATCGGCGGCCCGGTCGCGGGCCTGTTCGGGGGTCAGCATGGGTCAGGACTTAAGGACGCTTGGTCGGGGATGCCAGTGTTTGTCGCATCGCCGTGGCGAGTTCCGCGTCCTTGCCTTCGCTTCGGCCCGCCGCGAGCCTTCGCTGAACCGTCCGGCGATCGGGACGTTGATACGCCATGTCCCCGCCGCCCCATCGACGCCCCGTTTGCCAGAAGGGAATGCTGCGCCTGTCCGCCGGACGCGCGATCGACCTGCGGCTGAAGCTGAACCTCACCAGTGGTGGACTGCTGGCCATCGGCGGGCTCGTCTCGTCGATCCTGCTGTCGACGGCCGTGCTTGTCGGGGTTGCGACACGGCATCTGCCCCGCCGCGACCGCCCATAGGCTCAATCGAGCGGGCTTACGCCTTGCTGAGCATCTTTTCGGCGCTGGTCTTCACGAACTCGCCGATCGGCCCGGCCATCATCGACAGCATCATCGGGATCGCCACCGTGCCGCGAAGCGCGGTGTCGGCGATTTCCATATCGGCCTTCACCGTCTGACCCATGGCGATGATGGTCAGGATCAGGCGATCCTCGGCGGGCCATTCCGACGACACCTGGCCGCCACCGGGAATTTTCGCTTCCAGCTTGGGGAGCCCCTGCTCGATCCGGCGCCTTGCTTCGGCATGACCCAGAGAATGGGGGATGTCGAAATTGACCGATGCCATCGAGCAAAACTCTCTTTCATTCATGAAATGACAATCGAGTGGCGTGGTTTGCCATGGCGGTCAAGCACTATGCGGTGAAATAATATATCAAGCGCGCTTACCGAATATGTCGGGGAGTGGAGCGGGTAAAGCGAACTGGTCACTAGCGTACATGACTTTACCCTCGCCTTCCTCATGCGGCGTGTCAGCCTCGATAGAGGGCGGAAGCCTGCCACCTGTCGCCAGTTTCAGGATTGCCGCCAACCGTCCCTCAATCTCGATTTCCACGCCTCGCCCGACTGGCGCGGGCGTCAGGACCACCCGGTCGATCAGGGCGCGAAGCGCGGGCACGGTGGCTTCCTTTGCCTCCGGGTCCTTCAGCAGCTTGTGCAGCTGCTCAACTTCGCGCCGGTAATCGGCCGCGACCGAAGGATGGAGCGCGACAACGGGCAGCGCCTCCACTTCGGCCAAGCTGTCACGGGCCGCGTCGCGATCCATGCGGGCCTTGGCAAGGGCGTCCTTCACTTCGGCAAATTCGCCGCCCCCGGCCGCGATAGCTTCGACCAGTCGGGCAATCTTGCGATCGGCGTCGTCGATCGTCCGTTGTAGGCGGCTGGTGTCGCGGCGCGTTTCAGCGGCGCGGCGGGCATATTCCTCGTGATATTCCTTCACGAATATCGCGACGATATCCGGGTCCAGCATCTTGGTTTTCAGCCCCGCCAGCACCCGTTCTTCAAATCGCTTCGTCGAGATGGTGGCGGTGTTGGTACAGCTGGCTTCCGCCCGATTGGTTTTACAGCCCCAACGCTCGCCACTGACGACGATCCATGACCCTCCACACACGCCGCATTGTCCAAGGCCCGACAGCATCCTGCGCGGCCTTACGCGGGTGTGGAGCGGCTTACGGGCCGTGTGGTCGAATCGGCTGCGGGTGGCATCCCAATCCTCTTGCGCGATAATGCGCAGGTGGGGAACCGCTTCAATCGTCCACTCCGTCGCCGGGTTCACGCGAATGCGGACCTTGCGGTCGACGGGGTTGACCACTTTGCTGGTCCGGTTGTGGACCAAGTGGCCGACATATAATTCGTTGCGAAGGATGCCGTTGCCGCGCGGGCCATCGCCGTTGATTGTCGACGCGCGCCATATCGCGCCGCGTGGGCCGGGGATGCCTTCGGCGTTCAGGATGCCCGCAATTGTCCTGGCGCTCTGCCCGTCGACGAACAGACGGAAAATGCGGCGCACGACTTCGGACTGTTCCGGGTCGATCTCGCGCAGGCCGCGAACGGGGCGGCCGCTGGCGTCGATTCGATTGGCGGTCCGGTAGCCATAGGCAAGCCCGGCCGGGGATCGGCCAGACGCGATCGTGCCTTTCTGGCCACGCCTTATCTTAGCTCCCAATTCCTTACGGAACTGCGCGTCCATCAACCCCTTGAAGGTGCCGCTGATATCCGTCACCTCGCCATCCGACAGGGTGAACAGTCGGCAACGGGCGTAGGTCAGCCGTTCGCGAATCGTGAAGCTGTCGCCTTGGTGTCGGGCGATGCGGTCGGTGGCCTCTGCCAAGACCTGATCAATGCCGCCCGCTTCGACCCGTGCGAGCATGGCGGCGAGGCCGGGGCGTTGCCCCTCGCCGATCCCGGCCGCGCCGGAAATGGCATAGTCGGTAAAGATATCGATGATCGTCCAGCCTTCGCGCTCGCATCGGTCGCGGCAGACGGCAATCTGATCCTCTATGGATCGGCTATTCTGTAGGAGGCTGGAGAACCGGGCGTAGATGACGGTCCGCACTTTTCTGTTCCTCTCTGGCCTGCGCGAAGTCGCGGGCGGCGGCCTGTCTGGCGAGCGCTTTGACGAAAGCGACCAAGGCCGGATCATGATCCTTGCCCGAACCGCGGGTGATTCGCGACGGGGCGTTCATATCGGGTCGAACCCATGGAGAAGACGCAGGGCGGTGAATGCTACGGCATCCATGCGGCCCGCCTCGCGATCCTCATCCCGGTAGCGCTGCATCAAATCGTGGCTGATCTGGGCGGCGCGTTTGCCGGTCGGCTTATCGCCGCGTGTGCCGTCGCGCGTCTGACGGGCCGCCATGGCATAGGTGGTCAGCACCCGGCCTCGAACGGTCGCCCGATTGTTCCAAGCCGTGCGATGCTCTGTCGAGCAAACCAGCTGGCGTTGATCCTTAGGGACAAAGCTGGCCTTGCACTCGGGACACGGGCGCGGCGGATACGCCACGCGCTGGCGAATCGTTTTACGGTGGCCGTGTAACACGTCCATCACGCCGCCTCCCGATCCGTTCGGGCGAGGTACAAAACATGGTCGGCCGCGATCCAGATATGGGGAAGCGAGCCGGGCGCAACGGGTTCGAATTGCCACGCTAACGCGGCCGCGCACTCGATCATTGTCCGATCGCGGCCGACTGCGGCAGTCGCCTTGGCCACCCCGCGCAAATCAACTTGAATTTCGGGCAGGCTGGCACCGTAAAGGTGCGGCCATTCGGAAGGCTTTTCCAGTTCAGACAGCGTTTCAACGTCACGCCAGATTGCGACAACGGCGGCCATGACCCGTTCCCGCTGTCGCGCCTCATCGGGCTTCATCACCCCCTTGGTGATGGCGGCCGGGTCTTTGGCGCGCCGATCAGCAAGGAACTGTTCCGACGCTTGGGCTAAATGCGACCATTGATCCCGCAATCGGGGATAGGCCGGGCGGGCATCGGACGCGAAGGTAACGCCGATCATTTTAAACGCCCCCATGGCGGGCATAAGGAACGGCAGTGATCAGGCCCCGCATAGGCGCGGGCGGCACTGTCACATCTGGCGGGAAAATCGCGGGTGAGCCGATGACGTGGATGCGCCTCCAGCCGATAGGCACCTGCCCATGATACTTGTGGCCTTCGGGATAAGGCAGCCCGTAGCTACCCCGATACCAATCGGCGCGGGCCGTCGTTTCCCAATACGGGCGACGGCATTTCCACGCCTTGCCCGGTGTGGTGCCGGTAGGAAGCGTCGTGCTGTATTCCAGCAAGGCGTTGAACTCTGACAGGGACAGGGCCACGGCGTCGTTGCAAAGCAACTTCATGCGAATTTCCTCGCGCTGACGCTGCGGCGGGCCTGCCAGCCGGAAATGACTCGGTTGGCCAGCGCATGGACCGCATCGGCGTTGCTATCTTCGGTGCAGTCGCTGCCGACGATTTCGCTAAGGGTGTCCGGCTGAGGCAGGGTGACGCGGACCAACCAGCAATCACGGCGGATCTCGGATTGCTCGGGGATTGGCTTGTTCAGCACCTCGCGCAGAGCATGGTCGGCCCATAGGTGGCTGTCGGGATCGCTGGACAGGTCGACGTAATCGCCACGGATAGCGGCTACGCAAAAACCGCCGATCATAAAATGGCGTTCGCGGTCGCGGCGTTCCTGCTCGATCCGCTTCGCATAGTCGCGTTCGGCCTGTTTCGCGAACTTGCGCCCGCGTACTTCACGGGCAGCTGTTGCGATCAAGCTGACCGCCTCCGCCAATCGCGGCGATACGTGCAAACCGAACTGGCGGGCATCGCGTAGCAGATTGGTGAAGTCGTCCGCTTCGGCAGTCGACACGGTGACGCGGATGGCGTTCGCCATAGGATTGGCCTTGGCCATTAGAACGGCACTCCGTCATCGGGAGAAAAGTTGGTGAGGAAGGCGCGTGCGTGGGCTGGGCCAGCGCGCCTCACCAATTCGTCCAGGCGGTCCACCATGTCCGCGCCGATCGGCCGCAAGCTGGTGATCAGGCACAGGGTGCGTTCAGCCATGTCCATGTCGGCCGCGCCGCATGTGTTTTCATGGCATTGGCAGGCGCATTCCGCTGGGGACTGCGAGGCCATGGCCTTTGCGGCCGTGACGGCTGCACGATCGGCATGGGCTCGGGCGATTGTCGCAGCCATGGCCGTGGCTGATTTCTTGAACGCGGCCGTGGCCATGCGCTGGCGGTGGGCTGCGGCGCTTTCGAGGCGAATCCACAGCGGCTTCTGCCCCTGTCGAGCGTCGGCACTGCAAAACCCACTGGCCAGCAACATGCGTGCAAGTCCTGCGGTAGCGCCCTGCCACTGGAGCATCTTCCGCGCGGTCTTCAGCGTGAAGGTGTGGGGCAACTGGTCCAGCTCGGTTTGGGTCACGCGCTTCATGCGTGGTCTCCGATCCAGAGGCCGTAGGCGACGCCGCAAATGATGTAGAGCGCCAGCGCCAAGGCCACGGCAAGGAAGGCCGCGCCAGCGCTGTCATTGCGGTTCGGGTCTTCGGGCTGCTGCTGGGGTTCGTCGCGATCGGCGGGCGTGCCAGCGTGGTGATCGCGGATCAGTGCGGGCAGCGCGTGGGGTGCGGCGCGCCAGCGTTGGACGCGCCCAGAAAGGTCAGCAGAATGGTGGTGCACGGATGGCCTCCATCGCCGCTCCATGCGGCGTGGGGGCCATAAATCACATCAAAATGTGATAATCAATCTATGTATCACATCGCCGTGTGATTTATATCCGTCGAGGTCTGTAGCCTCCGATCACCAATCCGCGAATCTCTACGCGGGCAATATGATCGCCGGGGGTTTCGAGCGAGAGGGGTTGCTGATGAGCGGGATCGCTGGAGCGCGGCCAAAGCCAATTCTGCTCATTGACGACCCGTAATTCCTTCACGGTCGCCTCAATTTCATCATCCATCCTATAGCTATAGACGATGACATGATCACGATCCCTTGGAGGGCGTGAATCCAGCACATCAACCCAGATGACCACCGAACCGTCGGGGTATTCCAAGTTCATGGACGGGCCTTTGACCTCAAGGGCCTTAGCGGTACTTTGGAAACGCGGAGATACTGGCACGTCGACCGCGTACCATTGCGATCTGTCCCATTCCACTGCCGAACGAAAATTTCCGGCCTCGACGTGACCAACCACCCAGATTGCCGTTGGGCTATTGGCTTCGGGTACGTCGCCGTTAAGCCGCCATACGGGCACCCCCGCTGCGCGGGCAAGTGCTTGATAAGTTTCGGCGCTTAGCTTGTTTGACCCTGCATCATTCAGAAAATTGTAGATGCTATTGGGGGAGACCTTCGCCTTCTCTGCCCAAGGCTTAGCTTTTAAGCCTTCCTTCTGCATGAAGTCGCGCAGGATTTTGCGGCGTTCGTCTGGGGTGCGGTCCATGCCAATGTGACTAGCAAATCGCGAACCCATCCTGATGTGATTATCCTCTTGTGAAACACATTTGGATGTGATTTTAGATGTTCCATGGTCAGGAACACGATCCAACGCATTCGCGCGCACCTCCGGGAGCCGGGCGTCACCAAAAAGGGGCTGGCTGAGAAAGCCGGGCTTCATCCCAACACCCTGCAAGGTGTCGAGGGTGATCGCTGGAATCCTAGCGCCGCAACGCTGATCGCGCTGGAGCGGCACTTGCCGGATGCCGATGGCTGCGTTGCGGTTCATGACGCCAGCGATACGGTTCGTTCCGCTGTTCGGTCATCCAATAGTTCGCGCCAGATTATCGGGCAGATGCCTGCATGAGCGTGACCCGTCAGGCGCTGAAGCGCGCCACCGATGACATGCTATCGGCGCTGGGCGGCCAGACCAAGGCCGCGCCCTTTACCCGCGTCGGGCAGTCGACGCTCAGCACCTATGCTTCCAGAAACAACCCGGATGCCTTCGCGCCGGTCGACGTAATCGCTGATCTGGAGCCGCTGACCCGCGATGCGCCGGGCTTTCCGGCCGTCACCCGCGCACTGTGCGCGATCAATGGCGGGGTGTTCGTGCCCTTGCCCGACGTGCCGACCAGCGACGCGGACCTGCCGACCATGATGGGCCGCCTGTCGAAAGAGGCTGGCGATGTGACGCAGGAAATGTGCGCGGCGCTGTCGGACGGTCGGATCGATCGCGTCGAACAGGCCAAGATACGGCGGGAAGTCCGCCACCTTCTGGAAATTGCGGTCGCGCTGGACGCGATCGTCGCCAACGTCCCTACCGAGGAAGTCCGTTCATGAAGCTGAACCTGCCTGCCCGCGTCCCCAATGAGGGGGCGCGTCGCCTCGCCTTTCACCTCACTGTTTCCAAGCCCGGCTCCCTCAAGCGTTTCGCGCGCAAGGCCGGGCTGTCGGAAATGATGGTCGAACGCCTGATCCGTGGCGACGTGATGCCGGACGACGACATGGCCAAGGCGATCTATCTGGCGAGCGATACCGCCGTTTTTTCGTCCCACTGGTCGCACCGCCCGCATGGCGGATGGTTTGATCGGCCGATCAGCCAAGTCGCGGCCTAGTCCGGGAGGCGCGGGGATCACCATGGGGGGGCTTGCTGCCCAATCTAAGGCCGTCACGCTGGCGGCCAGTGAAGCCGCCTTGCGGCAATGGGTCATGATGGCGAGCATCGGTGATCGCCTGACCTTTGCCACCGGCAAAGAGCCGCCACGCAACGAGCCTGTGTGGAAGGCGGCGCGATCGATGGTCGACCTGGGGCTGATCCGTACATTTCAGCCGCGCCGCCCGGATGGTCGCGGGTTCGATTTCGTGGCGCAACGGATTGAGTCGCCAATTGCGATCCAAGACCCGTGCAGCCGTTCCGTTCGTGTTTTCGCCGAGATTGCCCGCTGTGTCGCGGCCGGAGAGCCCATGCCCACCGATCGCCAGTTGGCCAAGCGGTGCGGGCTGGCCCACGCCGATGATGCCAGCAACGCCCTTCGGAAGCTGAAAAAGCCCGAGGCAGGCGACCGGCAAATCCACATCACCAATTGGGGCAGGCAGGAGCATCGTCAGGCGACGATTCTTGCCACCGGCCAGATGACAATCAGGAGGAAGTTTTGACCGTGGACACTTGGCCCGGTTGGGACGGCTGGACGCCCGGCGGCATTCGCGTGCGCGGCCCGGTTAAGACCGGCGGGACGGAGGAATTTGCCACGGCCGGTTGGATCAAAGGCGCGTTCGGCGTCGATCTCCGGCCGCGCGTGGCCCTGTGGGGCGAGCGGTTGCCGGGTGATGCCTGCGGCTGGGCTTGGGTGGTCACGCACCTGCCGACCGGCTGGGCGATGTGTGGGGTCGATGCCCCCATGTCCATGATGCGCATGTTGGTCGACAGCCTCGCCAAGCTGACGGACTGGAGCCTGATCAACGCCGAGTCGGCCGTGTTCATGGATAGCCGGGTTCGCGCGTTTTTCGGCGAGCACCCCGAATCGTTCTTTCCGCCATCCGACACGCTTGGCCCATGGGACGGCGACATATGAGCGCGCCCCTTTCCCAAGCCATGCGGCGCGATTTCGCTCTGTATCGCGAGCATATGGACGTGGCACGCGATCCCGATGTCTATCCGGCCGATCGGCGGAAGGCATGGGATCGCGCGGCGAATGCGCGCGTCCGGCTTGAACGCCAGATTGCCCGTATTGAGGCGGCGGGGCTGTGACTTGGCTTTGTCCTGTCCGTGGCTGCGGATCGTCGCGGCGCAAATGGCAAGCGGTGTGTGATCGCTGCTGGCCGTTGCTGCCACGCGATATGCGCGCCGAAATCTGTGACACACGATCCAGCCGTGCGAAGCATCTGGAGGCACGGGCCTCTATCGCCGCGACGGAATGGCTGAACGCACGCTCCCCATGGGCGCAGGCGGCGCGGCGGACAGGCGATGACCGGGCAGAATAAGGACGCCTTCCGGGACCGCATCGCCAAGGTAAGGGCAGAAGTCGACATTGCGAGCGTGATCGGGGCGGCCGGTGTCCAGTTGGGCCGGGGCGATAAGCCACGCGGCAAGTGTCCGTTTCACGGCTCCAAATCCGATAGCCTCGCCGTCGACCGCAAGGCGGGCCATGCCCGTTGCTGGGGGTGCGACTGGCATGGTGACGTGCTGCGGTTCGTGCAGGATTACTATCAGGTTCCATTCGTGGAGGCGCTGCGCAAGCTGGAGGATGACCACGGGCTATCCGGCCTGCGGGCCGCCCCCGCCAAACGGCAAAAAGTCGAGCGGGCCGGGCGATCGGTCGAAGCCGTCGATTCGGCCGTCATGGCGGCACATATCGATGGAATTGCCCGGCCGGGGTTCGACGAATGCCGAACCTATTTCCGTTCGCGCGGGATTCCAGACCGTTGGCTGACCGAGGAACGGCTTTGCGATTTTCGGTTCGTGGGTCTGGCGCCGATCGCGGCATGGCCCGTGAACAAGGGGCCGGACAGCGTGCCCTGTGCGCCCGCGATCGTGGCGCAGGTGCGGAGGCCGGGTGACTGGTCGGCCATGGGCCTGCACGTCACATACCTGCGCCCCGATCTCGCCGGAAAGATGGTGAGAAAGCGCAGGGACGGTTCGGACATGCCCGCCCGCAAGATGCTGGGCGCGGTCGCTGGCGGTGGGGTGTTGCTGGGTCATTATGACCCCACCGCCCCGCTTTATGTCGGTGAAGGCAATGAGACGGTGCTGTCGGGCATGGAAGTCCTGAAGGCACCTGACAACGCGATTGGATTGGCGGCGCTCAGTTTGAGCAACCTTCAAGGCGCGGCGCAGCTGGTCCGTGGCGCGTTGCCCTTGTTCGATATCATTCCAGACGCTGCCCGCGCTGCCGCCCTTACTTGGGAGCGGCCGGGGTTGGTGGTGGGGCTGGTTGATGCGGACATGGCCCCCCTTCGCGGGATGCGGGATCGGCAGACCGGCCAGTGGCTTGGCGTTCCCGTCATGGACCGGCCGCGCGGTCCGATCGTGCGGCGCGCCGTCAGCACGGCCGAACGGGCCGAAATCTGCGCGCAGCTTTTCGTCCAAGCGTGGCGGTTGCGGGGGTGTCGAGTCACCGCCGCCCGGCCGCCCATGGGCCAAGATTTCAATGATGTTTTGAGGGAGGGACTATGAGCGAGGGGCACAGCAAAGACTTGCTGGCCAGTTACGTGCGTCGCGCGAAAGCCATCTTGGATCAGGTCAGGGACCTTCAGGCCGATATGCGTGACCTGAAGAAGGAAGCGAAAGGCGACGGCTTTGACGGGACCAAGATAGGAGAGGTCGCGCGCTGGCAATGCAAGGTTGAAAAGCACGGCCGCGAAGTTGTCGATGAATCAGAAGCAATTTTCGACCTGTATCGAACTGTTGTCGACGGCAAGGCGGCAAAATTCGACGATATGATGGATACCGCCCGCGATCGGGCATTGCTGAAAATCTTCGCGCCCGAGGATCAGGTTGAACAAAAGCTCAACCGACGTCGGGCTGACATGAACAAGGGTCTGGCGCTAATCGCAGGCCGGAGAGCGGCCGAACAATGAGCGATGCATTTATCCCCATGGTGGTCGCGGACCCGCTCAAGATGGCGTGGCTCGATACCAGCGACTACGGCAATGCCACCCGGCTGGTTGCAGTCGTGGGCGGCAAACTGCTGTGGCTGGAAGACCTGCAAATCTGGGCGCATTATGATGGGCGGCGCTGGGCTATCGAGCGCGGTAACATCGAGGCGCAGCGCCTGGCGCATCAGACGATCCAGCATATCGACATTGAAGCGGAGACACTGGGAGCGATTGCCGATGACGCGATCAAGCTGAAGGATCGCGTCGGTAGTTGGTGCACTCTCGAAATCGCGCAAGAGCGGGTCAAGACGCTGCGCACTCATGCTGTCCGATCGGGCAGCGCAGGTAGCACGGCCGGAATGCTGAAACAGGCCCGGTCCATGCTGACGGCAGTGAGTACCGATTTCGACACCGACCCGCTGGTCTACAACACCATGAGTCACACGCTACGTTTCGTGAAGGGCGAAAACGGCAAGTGGTCGGTGAAGGCCAAGCCGCACGATCCGCGCGACATGCTGATGATGCTGGCCAATGTTGAATATGACCCGGCGGCCAAGTGCCCGTTCTGGATGGAGCGGCTGGCGATGTTGACGCCGGACCCGGAGCAGCTGGCCAGCTTTCAGCCGCTCTATGGCTATACGCTGACGGGGCTCACCTCCGATCAGGCGTTCTATGTTCATCAGGGCAAGGGCGGCGATGGCAAATCTGTGACGCATATGGCGCTTGGATCGCTCCATGGCGACTATTACCGCCATGCGTCGGTCGCAACATTCCTTCAGGGCAGCACCCAAAAGGCGGGTTCCGAGCATCGCTCCGACCTTGTGCGGCTGCGCGGTGATATCCGCTTTGTGACGTGCGACGAACCGCCTCCCCGATCAGTGTGGGATGGTGGCGTTATCAAGCAAATTACCGGATCGCAGGTGACGGCGCGCGGGGCGAACCAGACGAATGAGGTGACGTTCAAACCGCGCTTCAAGATGCATAGCGAATGCAACATCATTCCCCGCGCCCCTGCCGATGACAAAGGCTTTCGTCGTCGATTCAAGCTGTATCAGTGGTCCGTCTCGATTGAAGAAACTCCGGCCGGTAACATGCCGATCGATTTGGTATTGGAGCAATTGGAGGCCGAGCGATCGGGTATCCTTAATTGGCTGATTGAGGGCGCTTTGCAGTGGCTGACCACGCGGACGATCCCGCAACCGACAGCCATGTCCGAAGTGCTTAGCGACTTCTGGGCCGATAGCTCCCCGCTGGGCGAATGGATGTCTGAATGGTGCGATACGGCCGACAAGACGGCCGTGGAGAGTGCCAAGGCGCTGTACGACCACTTCAAGGCATGGTGCGAGAATAACGGCCGGGAACAGGTCATGAGCGCCACGGCGTTTGGCCGGGCACTTCGCGACAAGCACCATGGCGTGAAAAAGGACAGCAAGGGCGTTCGCTGGCGCAAGGGTATCAAGCTGCGCCGTGAAGCCTATCTGCCCACCAGCGGGGCCGGGGACGATCCTGCCAGCGCGGCCGCTAGTTCCCTCCCGCCCGTGGCGGGCGCTGGTGGTGAACCCTCCGTTGGGCTAGAGGATGATGACTATGCGTTCTGATCGGCCGATTGGAGCGGCGCTGAACCACTATATGTTGTGGACGGCGGGTTACGGACAGTTGCCCCAAACCCGCCGTAAAAGCCCAAAAACGGCGCGCGATCGGCGTGCCGGGCATGGCGCGAGCGGTTCGGCCGGGACGGGCATGGGCCTGCAACGGCGGGTTTCGAGGGTCGATAACGGCGGGTTTAAGCCTAACCCGCCGTGGCCAGAAACCGCACAATTCTGCGGGGTTCGCCGGTGTAACGGCGGGTTACGGACAGTACGGCGCGTTTTCTAACTTGAGCCCTTATGTGCGCGCTTGGGCGGGCGCGCGGGCTCATTCCCTTATAACTATCCCAACTATCCGTAGAGAAAAGAGACACAAGATGTTGGATAATATGGAGGCCGAATCGATCGATCCCCGCGCCGCCCGCGATCGTGGCGAGTTCCTGGCCTTCGCTGATGTGGAGGGGCGATTGATCAAGGCGGTGCGGTTGTGCTGGCGGATGCCGGGCGGTCGCTGGCCGTTCGCCAGTGACGGGCCGTGGCATCTGATCCAGCGCGAATGGTCCGACTGGTCGGCGCATGAGGAAAAGCCGGTGCCGCGCCTGCCTCTCGCTCGATATGAGATTGCCGAGCGTGATGAGGCTGTAGCGTGGCTTCGCCTGATCCCGGTTGATGATGATCGGCGGTTGGTGGTGTTGGCGGTGACGCAGCTGGCCAAGGGCGGTCAACGCGCTCGGGTGTCGTGGAAAGAGATGGCGGGGCAGTTCGCGGGACTGACCGCCGATACCCTTCGGATGCGATATAGCCGGGTCATGGCAGCGCTTACGGTTCGCGTGAACGCGGCAAAGGCCTAAGAATGGCGGATTTCCGCGTCCGTAGCCGTCAAGCCGGTTTTGTTCCGTACCGCGAAATATCGCTGTTCGTTTACGGACCTTTGCGAGCGTATTTCTAGCTACGTTGGGGACGGGCCTTTAGCGGCGCGGCTTCCACTCCTCCCTCAGCCTTTCAGGGCGGCGCGGCTTCGGCCTCGCCGCCCTTTCCTTTGGTGGTGTATGGTCAAACTGACTGGACTGAAGCCGCGCCTGAACGGGTTGCGGTCACGGATCGGCCGGGACGCGCCCAGCACGCGGGTTGAGCGGGACAGGGAGCGGGACGCCCAGCCGTGGCGGCGCTGGTACAAGACGGCGCGATGGCAGCGCCTGCGCATGGTCATTCTCACGCGCGATCTGTTCACCTGCCAATGGCCGGGGTGCGGTCGCGTCGAGCCTGACACGGCCAAGCTGGTCGCGGACCACCGCGAACCGCATCGGGGCGATGAGGCCATGTTCTGGGATCAGGACAACGTGTGGTGCCTCTGCAAGCCCTGCCACGACAGCGCGAAGCAACGGCAGGAGCATCGCACCCGCTGACAGGTGGGGGGTGGGGCCAATCTCTGGGACGCCCCTGCCCTTAGACCGCAACCGCTCTCACGCAGGGATTTTTTTGTAGTGGCCGAGGATTTGGATGTCGATCTGTTTGGCGATCCCATCCAGTTGGACAGGGAGGCCCGTGGAAGGCCTGAGCATAAGCGGACCAAGGCGAACTCCAATAAGGTCCTGTTGGCCTTCGCACGCGGCCTAAGCGAGAAAGAGGCGGCAACGGCGATCGGGGTGTCCGTCCCGACGCTGCGCAAACATTATTTTTCTGAATGCGCTAAGCGTAAAGACGCCCGCCTGCGCATGGAAATGACGCAGCTGGGCCGCCTGAATGACGCGGCCGCTGAAGGCAACGTCACGGCCGAAAAGGAACTCTTCAAGCGCCTGGACAAAGGGCACCTTGAACAGGTCGCGGATCGCGTCGCGAACCGGGGCACGAATGGAGCGCCACCGAAGGCCGCGAAGCCGGGGAAAAAGGTGGCGGCCCAGCAACGGGCATCTGAGGTTCGCGGTAAGTATGCGCCTCCACCTGCGCCCAGGCTCAACAGCTGATGGGCTTGGAGTGGTCGACCGCCTGCCCCGATTGGGAACGGCGGATCGTCGCGGGTGAATCGCTGATCGCGATGGAGCCGCTGTTTCCGGATGAGGCGGAAGCCGCGCTGGAAATCTTCAAGGGTCTGCGGATCGTCGACGTGCCGGGAATGCCGACATTCGGCGAGGCGTGCGAACAGTTCGTCTTCGACTTCGTCGGCGCGATTTTTGGGGCTTACGATGCGGAGGCGGGCAAGCGGCTGATCTGGGAGTTCATGCTCCTGATCAGTAAGAAAAACGCCAAGTCGACTATCGCGGCCGGGATCATGGTCACGGCCCTGATCCGGAATTGGCGTCATTCGGCCGAATTGCTAGTGTTGGCCCCGACCAAGGAAGTCGCGGACAACGTCTTCATCCCGGCAGCGGGCATGGTTCGCGCCGATCCCGAACTTATGGAAGTCCTCTACCCGGTCGATCACGAACGGAAAATTCGGCATCTGGTCAACAACTCCGAACTGAAGGTGGTGTCGGCTGATGCGGGCGTGGTCAGTGGGAAAAAGGCCGCCTTCGTGCTGGTCGAAGAGTTATGGCAGTTCGGCAAACAGGCCAGTGCGTCCGCCATGCTCATGGAAGCAACCGGCGGGCAGGTGTCGCGCCGCGAAGGTTTCACCGTCTATCTGACGACGCATAGCGATGAATTGCCGCGCGGCGTCTTCAAGGATCGGCTTGATCAGTTCCGGGGCATCCGGGATGGCAAAATCGTCAATAAGCGAAAACTGGGGATGCTCTATGAGTGGCCACAGAAGATGCTTGATGATGAAGCCTATCTCGATCCCGACAATTTCTACATCACCAACCCGAACATAGGCCGTTCGGTCGACACGGAGTACATTGAAGAGAAACTGGCAGAGGCCCGCGCAGGCGAGCCGGGGGATTTGCAGAAATTCCTAGCCAAGCACCTGAACGTCGAGATTGGCACCCGCCTTTTACGGGATCGGTGGACCGGCGCGGACTTTTGGGATGCGGCGGCCGATACGGCGCTGACGCTTGATGACCTTATCCGCCGATGTGAGGTCATCGTGGCCGGGATCGATGGCGGCGGGCTGGACGATCTTTTGGGCCTCTGCCTGATCGGCCGGGAAAAGGGCTCGAAACGCTGGCTGGTTTGGTGCCGGGCATGGGCTTGGTCTGTCGTTTGGGAGCGGCGCAAGGATATCGCCACCAAGCTGGACGAGCTGGTCGCGGAAGAAACCCTACTCAAGTGCGTCATGCCCGATTGTGTCGTCATCGACCTGGAGGCTGACGACGACGAGGAAGGCCAAGAGTTGACCGAGGATGTGCGCGGCGTCGTGGATGCCCTTTGCCGCGTCCGGGATGCCGGGTTGTTCCCCGAAACCGGCGCGATCGGGCTGGACCCGGTGGGCGTGTCGGCCATCGTGGACGAACTGGTCGCGCGGGACTTCGACCCCGACAATCAGCTGCGGTCGATCGGACAGGGTTACAAATTGAGCGCTGCCATCAAGGGCGCGGCCCGCAAGGTCGCGGCCCGGACGCTGCGCCATGAGGGCAAGGAACTCATGCGCTGGTGCGTCGGCAACGCGAAGATGGAGCCGCGCGGCGCAAGCGCGGTGGCCATCGTGAAGGCCACGCCGAGCGCCAAAATCGACCCGCTGGCCGCGATGTTCAACGCGGTGATGCTGATGACGGAAAACCCGGTCGCGGCCGGTTCATTCGAATATACAGGGATTTAATCATGGGATTTATCGATCGCGCCCGGAACGCGGCGCGCGCGCTCCGGGCCGATGTGTCCCCTGTCGCCCCTGCCCAGTCAGGGTTTCAGCCTTCCGGCGACGGCCTGCCAATCCGGGGCGACGCGGCGCAGTCCGCCCCGATCGCAGGCGCGGACGGTCTGAACGATCCCAAGGGGATGACCGTGCTGAACCTGTTGGGTGGCAATCGGTCGGGTGCCCCGATGGGCGAGGCGCGGGCCATGAGCGTCCCGGCCGTACTGCGGGCGCTGGAGGTGTTGTGCGGGCTCTTTGCGATGACGCCCGTTCATTACTACCGCAACACCCCGGACGGCAAAGAGCGGGTCGACAACGCGCCCCAAGCCCGGATGCTGTCGACCAGCGCCAACGCCGTCCAGCCCGCCTATCTGCTCAAAGAGTTGATGATGGGCGATCTGCTGATGCGCGGACGCTTCGGGGCCTTCATCCACCGCGACGAACTATACCGCCCCAAGGCGCTTAGCCGACTGGTGCCGGATGGGATCGCGCCGGTTCAGCATTGGGACCGGCAAGACGGGCTGGAAATGTTTTACGACGCCCAGCTGCCGGACGGATCGCGTGATCGTCTGACCCGCAACGACCTGTGGTTCGTGCCGGGGTTCAGCCGTGACGGTCTGGTCGGTATCGATCGGCTGAAGCTGCTGGGCAACACGTTCGAGTCGGCCGCGTCGACCAGCGATTTCGCCCGGCGGTTCTGGGAGAACAACGCCCAGCCGTCGACCATTCTGACCACCAAGGCCAAGATTGACCGGCCGGGCAAAGAGGCGATCCGGTCCGACTGGCAACAGCGCTTTGCGGGGCCGCAAAATGCGGGCTCGGTCGCGGTGCTGGATCAGGAAATGGACGCCAAGTTTCTGGCCCATGACAACAAGGCTTCCCAGTTTATCGAGTCGCGGGGCTTTGGAGTTCTGGAGGTAGCGCGGGCCTTTGGTGTTGCGCCGCACGTCCTGTTTGAACTGACCCGTGCGACCTTTTCGAATATCGAGCATCAAAGCCTCGAATTGTACCTGTATTCGATGCTTGCCCACTTCGAACGTGGCGCGGCCCACATGACCCATCAATTTGCGGATGAGGGTCATTTCTTCGAGTTCATGCCCGAGGCCATGCTGAAGGGCGATATCCTGACCCGCTATCAGGCCTACGCCGTCGCGATCGACAAGGGGATCATGAACCCCAACACGGTCCGGCGGAAAGAGAACATGAACGACCGGCCGGGCGGTGACGAATACCGCGTCGGATCGGGATCGCAGATTGAAGGGCAGCAACCAGCCCCGCCGCCCCGGCCGCTTCCGGCACCCCAACAGACCGAGGAAGACGAATGAACCACCATGTTTTGGCCGCGATCCGGTCCGAGCCGTGGGCGATCGTGCCCGCCTATCTCGATGCGATTGAGGCCATCGCCCTGCGGGCCATGGATCATCCCGCCGTTCTTGCGGTCGAACGGGACGGCCATGAGGCGCGGTTCGCCGATGCAACGGCGCGGATGGGGGAGCGGGCACCGGGTACGCGGACGGCCGCCCTTCGCGATGGCGTCGGCATCGTGCCTATGTTCGGGCCGGTCTTTCCCCGTGCCGGGGGACTGGCCACGTCTGGCGCAACGACGCTCGACGCCGTGGCGGCCGATCTGCGGGCGCTGGAGGCCTCGCCGGAGGTGCGCAACGTCCTGATGACGATCGATAGCCCCGGCGGTGCGGTGTCGGGAATCCACGACTTTGCCCGTTTCGTCGCCAACTTTTCCAAGCCATTGGCGGTGCATGTGTCGGGCCAATGCTGTTCGGCCGTGTACTGGATCGCCAGTCAGGCGTCGGGCGGGATCAGCCTTGATCCAACCGGCGTGGTGGGTTCGATCGGCGTGTGCATGTCGACTTCCTATCAGGAAGGGCCGGACATGTCGGGGCGGCGGTCGATCGACATCACCAGCACCGGCGCGCCGAACAAGCGGCCGGACCTTTCGACGGAGGAAGGCCGGGCCGCTCTGCGCTCGACGCTCGACGCCATCGAATCCGTGTTCATTAGCACCGTCGCCAAGGGGCGCGGTGTCTCTGAAGCTACCGTCCGGGCCGATTTCGGCAAGGGCGGCACCCTGACCGGGAAGGACGCAAAGGCGGCCGGGATGGTCGACCGCGTGGAGGCCGATGGCCTTGACGGGGCGATCCGACGGCTTGCCCGAACCGCCCCTCCGGCAGCGCCCCGGCGGGCCGCCGCGGCGAACCACCTGGCCTTGGCGCAAGCGCGCGCCGGGCTGTAATCCACCAAGGAGAATGACGATGCGCATTACCGCGCTACGGGCAAGTCTGGCGGCCGAAGTCCAGTCGATGGAAGCGATCCTCGACGCGGCCGCGAACGATAACAACCGTGACCTGACCGCCGAGGAACAGACGGCGTTCGACAAGCACAAGACCGAGGCGGATCGCCTTCAGGCGGCGGTGGGCCGCGAAGAATCCATGCTGGCGCTGAAGGCGTCGGCCGCGCAGCCGCTGAACGTCGGCGGTGCAGGCGCGACGGGTGCGGGCGGTCGTGTCCCTGCGGCCGTGCAGGAAAAGCTGGAGCCCGGCGTCATGGTCGGCCGCATCGCTCTGGCCGTGGCGGCCACGGGCGGCAACGATCAGCGTGCCATGGCGAACCACGCGCAGCAGGTGTTCGGTGATGAAACCGGGCAGATTGTCGCCAACATGGAACAGTCGACCAACACCAAGGGCGGCTATCTGGTCGACACGGCCTATAGCCGTGATTTCATCGACCTGTTGCGCCCCCGCGTCGTCATCCGCAATCTCGGTGCGCGATCGGTGCCGATGCCGGACGGCAACCTGACGATGCGCAAGAAGACGGCCGGAACGCAGGCTGGCTATGTCGGTGAGCGCGTCCCCGCCCCGACGACCGACATGAAGGTCGGCCAGCTGAGCATGACCGCGAAAAAGCTGATGGCGCTGGTGCCGATCACCAATCAGCTGATCCGCCGCGCCAGCTGGGGCGTCGACCAGATGGTCCGTGACGATCTGCTGGAAAGCGCGGCCGTGAAGGAAGACCAGCAGTTCCTGCGCGGTGTCGGTAGCGACCTTGCGCCAACCGGCGTCCGCTACCTCGTTGCGGCGGCCAACGTGCTGGCCATGAGCGCCAATGCCAACCTGACCGGCGTCACCTCCGATCTGGGCCGCATGACGCTGGCGGTGAAGAACGCGAACGTCCCCATGATCAACTGCGGCTGGGTCATGAGCCCGCGCGTTCGTGAGTTCCTTGCCGGTCTGCGCGATGGCAACGGCAATATCGTCTATCCGTCGATCGAAGCGAACAACACGCTGAAGGGCTACAAGATCGGCGAAACCACCTCCGTTCCCGACAATCTGGGCGCAGGCGGCAACGAGTCGGAATTGTACTTCGGCGACTGGTCGCAATTCCTGATCGGCGACACCTATCAGGTGGCCATCGCCGCCTCCGATACGGCTGCTTATGACGATGGCGGTGTCATCCGGGCGGCGTTCTCGAATGACGAAACGGTTATCCGCCTGATCGAAGAGCACGACACGCAGCTGCGCTACGATCGCGCAGCGGCGGTGCTGACGGGCGTGACCTGGGCTCCGTAAGCGTCTCGCCCTTTCCTCAATCTTATGACGGCGGGTCCGCGATGCGGGTCCGCCGTCGCCATTTCTGGAGGACCCTATGGCGGTCAAATTTCTGAAATCCACTCAGGTCGGCACCATCTACAACACGGATGAAGTGGCGGCGTTCGATGCCCAGACCGAGAAAGAGCTGATCGAAGCCAAGTCGGCCGAGGAATACAAGGAACCCAAGAAGGCCGCCCCCGCCGGGGCGCAGGCCTGACGGATCGCGGGCGGGGTACGCAGCATGGCGGAAATCGTCTCGCTGACCACTGCCCGCGAATGGCTGAAGGTCGATGACGAAATCAGCGACAGCCTGTTGCAGTCGCTGATTTCCACCGCCGTTCAGTTCGTCGCGGACTATATGGAGCGGCCTTTGACCGGGGAGCGCGGATGGCCGGACGGCCAGCTTCCCCCGCCCGTGGTGCATGGCATTCGGGTGGCGCTGATCGACCTGTTCAACAACCCCGAGAACCCATTTTCCAACCTCACCGCACTTACGGCGCTGGTCGGCCCCTATAGCCGTCCATCGGTAGGTTGATGGCTGGCAAGGATCAACAGGCCGCTTTTCGGCCCAATAAGCGCGTCCAGCTGGAGCGCCCCGAGGCGGATAAGTCCTTTGGGGGTGCCGGGTTGGGCAAATGGGTATCCGTGACCAACGGCAAGATTTGGGCAGAGGTTCGCGACACGCTGCCCAGCCGGGGCGAGAATCTGGCGGAAGGCCTGACGATCGCAAAACGACCGGCGCGCATCCGCATCCGCTACCGGCCGGGGCTGACAGCCCGGATGCGGTTCATTGTCGATGGGCGGGTGCTGCAAATTGTCGCGGGACCGGCCGAAATCGGGCGGCGTTATCTAATCGAGTTCATGGCCGAGGAAAGCACCCCGGCCGGGAACCCGGCCTGACGTGGCCAAGATCACGGGGCGCGATACGGTTAAGCGCTATATCGCCGCGATCCCCGACTATTGCCGGACCAATCTGCTGCCCGGCGCGGCTCGCGCGGCCGGGAAAGTCATCGCCGAGGAAGCGCGCGATCGGTGCGAGTCGGAGCGCGTAGCGGCGGATATCGTCGTGAAGGCCCGCGCCGTCTCGGATGACACGATCCGCGTCGTCGTGACGGTCAAGCGGGGCTTCAGCTATTCGCTAGGCGTCTGGCTCGAATACGGGACTGCGCCGCATTTCATCGCAGCCGTTGGCGGCGTTGGCGCGCGAAAGCTGAATGAGAAACTGAAGGACACAAAGGCCAGCCCCACCCTTGTGATCGGTGGGCGGCCGGTCGGGCCGGAGGTCTTTCACACCGGATCGCGCGCCTTTCCGTTCCTGCGCCCGGCGCTGGACGTGCGGCCGGTCGGGCCGGAGGTCTTTCACACCGGATCGCGCGCCTTTCCGTTCCTGCGCCCGGCGCTGGACGTGAAGGAAACCGAGGCGATCCGCGCCGCGCAAAAATACATCACCACCCGCCTGAGCCGGAAAGGCCTGGCCCCCGACGACATGGACGAAGACGCATGAGCGACCAGCCTATCCCCGACGTGATCGACGGGGCGACGATCATCGGCGCGGTGTTGCAGGCCTATGCGCCGCTGCTGGCGCTGGTTGACCGCGACAGCATCAAGGGCGGCCGCCTGTCCGGTGATGAACCCTTGCCCGCCCTGCTGGTCCGCACGGTCAGCGTCGTGGACCGCAAGCGGCTGAAGCGCAGCACGACCCGGCGCTGCACCGATCGCGTGTCGGTGACGGTCCGCGCAGTCAGCTGGGCGCAGCAACGCGCCGTGATTGGCTTGGTGGCCGACGCGGGCGCGGATCGCACCGGCAAGATCGGGGGCGGCCTGAACGTGTCCATCCTGCTCGCTGGGCGCGGGCCGGACGTGAATGGCCCCGGCGACACCTACGAACAGGCCCAAGATTTTCGCGTCACTTACGACGCCCTCACTGGAGCATGACCATGACTGATACGACGACCGAAGCCCCCAAGTTCAAGGCCAAAGCGCTGCGCGATTTCACCGACGCAGGCACCGAGACCAATTACGTGAAGGATCAGGATTTGCAGCTGACCGCTGGCGAACTGCTGAACCTGACGCTGGCCGGTCTGGTCGAAAAGGTGGCCGACGCCCAGCCCGACGAGGGCAAGACCAAGGGCAAGGCGGCCAACGCCTGATCCATCCCGCCGCTTAACAGGAGCAACACACTATGACTTCGCAGACTGCGGCGGGCACCATGCTCGCCATTTCCGCCGGTACGCCCGGCACTCAGGACAAGGCCGGTTTTGCCGCGCTGTCGTATCTTGTGATCGGGCAGGTGGAAAAGCTGGGCACGTTCGGCACCAGCTTCGCCAAGGTCGAATTTCAGCCGATGAAGGGCGCCAAACAGAAGTATAAGGGCTCGCCCGATTATGGCGCGCTGTCGCCGACGATCGCGCTCGACAGCGCCGATGCCGGGCAGACCCTGTTGCAGACGTCGGGCGATGACGAAAGCCAAAAGCTCTATTCCTTCGCCGTCACCTATCAGGACGGCGCGATGCGCTATTTTCAGGGCCGCACCTTCGGGATGCCCGAAACGGCGGACGGTGCCGACACCATGCTGACCGCTGCCCCGGCTATCGA
Source organism: Sphingomonas sp. Leaf257 (assembly GCF_001422185.1). Lineage (NCBI taxonomy): Bacteria > Pseudomonadati > Pseudomonadota > Alphaproteobacteria > Sphingomonadales > Sphingomonadaceae > Sphingomonas > Sphingomonas sp. Leaf257. The sequence continues at coordinate 3,741 of NZ_LMMH01000002.1, read as the reverse complement.
AATCTGCACCAAGCCGGTGAAGGTCCCCGCCCCCGCCTAACCCCCTTCCGGCTCCAGCCGGATCATGAGCATCGGCCCGCCCCGCGTTGCGCGGGACGGGGCGGGTCGGTGCATCCCGCGCAATCCCGCCGCAAAGAGGTTTCCAATGCTCGATATCACCACCANCATCGGCCCGCCCCGCGTTGCGCGGGACGGGGCGGGTCGGTGCATCCCGCGCAATCCCGCCGCAAAGAGGTTTCCAATGCTCGATATCACCACCAAGGCGATCAGCACCGCCGCGCCGCTCCACCTGAAGGATGCCAGCGGCAATCTGATGTTCGACGGCGACCTGCCCGTCCGTATCCACCTCTATGGCCCCGCCTCGCCGCAATATGCCCGGATCGAAGAACTYCAGACGCAGCGCGCGCTGAAGCGGGCGCAGGACAATGAGGGCAAGCCGTCCGCCATGTCGGCCGATCAGCGGCGCGAAACGACGGCGGAAGACTATGCGGCCGTCACCGTCCAGTTCGAGAATTTCACCTATCCCCCCGCTGGCGAYGCCACGGGCGCGGACCTGTACCGCGCCACCTATGCCGATCCCGCGTTGGGCTTCATCGTCAACCAGATTACCCGGTTCCTGGCTGACTGGGGAAACTTCAAGCGAGCGTAGGCCAAGGCCTGACGCTCTACGTTCGGCAAATGGCGTGGNTTCATCGTCAACCAGATTACCCGGTTCCTGGCTGACTGGGGAAACTTCAAGCGAGCGTAGGCCAAGGCCTGACGCTCTACGTTCGGCAAATGGCGTGGCTGGCCGCCACGCCAAAGCCCGCCGAGGGGTCCAGACGGGCCGAACGGTGGGAAAAGGCCCCGGYCGCCACAAAGCGCAGCCGGGCCGAGAGCATGGGGAAAAAGGCGGCGGAAAACGCCATGCCGCCCAATCCCATGCCGCACCTGATCGAACGGTTCATGGAAATGGGCATGGTCGAAGCGGCKGGCATGGGMACSGTCGCCCTTRGCTGGCCKACGATCGCCGCATGGTCGCATATGACCGGGGTGCGGCTCTGCCCATGGGAGGCCCGGCTTATTCGCCGCCTGTCYGTCGAATATCTGGCGGAAGGGCGGCGGGCCGAGGCAGAGACCTGCCCTGCCCCGTGGAAGGCCCCGGTCAGCAAGGCCGAGATTGACGCGGAACGGGCCGGGCTGGAGCGGTTGNAAGGGCGGCGGGCCGAGGCAGAGACCTGCCCTGCCCCGTGGAAGGCCCCGGTCAGCAAGGCCGAGATTGACGCGGAACGGGCCGGGCTGGAGCGGTTGYTRGGCTGATCAGCGATGATCCGTGACGTAGCGCTTCAGCACGTCGTCCAGACGGGATTGCCAGCCCGCCCCGGTCGCTTCGAAATAGTCGACCACCTCCGGGGACAGCCGGATCGTCTTGGGGATTTTGGTCGGCTTTTTCTGGGGGCCGCGCACACGTCGCATTTCGGCCGCCATGGCGGGCAGCGCTTCGGCGAACGGCCGGGCGCTGGCCAGCTGGGCGTCGGTCAGTTCGGGGTTGTCCGACACGGCATCCATGTCCGCTTGGGTGTATTTCGTCATTCCACCAATTTCCTTTCCTTGGCGCTGGCGGGGCGGGCCGAGATGATCGAAAGCCCTTCGGTGCCCAGCGTGGCGAAAATCACGGTGATGACGCCGTTCAGGCGTCCAACCGCGAACCAGCGGCCTTGTTTCGCTTCGCCGATCATCGCGGACAGGAAGAACGCTTCGTCTATATCAGCGAAATCAATGCCGTGCTTGGCAAGGTTCGCGGCGCGCTTCGGTTCGTCCCATACGATCATCATGGGCTTTTTGTACGCACGAAAAGCCTAGGCGTCAACATAAATTGTATGTACAAATAGGGCTGTCCGTTCGGGCGGCCCATTTTCTATGGAACGTAGCAAATGGACGGTTTCGAAAATGCTGCGCTTGGCGTCGGCTTCAACATCAATACCGGACAGTCCTTTGCCGACCTAGAACGGCTGGACGCGGCTATCGATCGATCCACGGCCAATGCGGTCGAAGAAATCGGCCGTGTTGAGCGCGCGTCGGCCGGAATGCTGAATTTGAGCGGTGTGCGTGTAGGCATACAGACGATTGGCACTGATTTGCCTCAGGCAACGCGGGCGGCGAATCGCGAAATTGCCTCGCTGGAAAAAATGGCGGAGCAGCTGACCAGCCGCATTGAGAAACAGAGCGACGCATACGGCAAGACCCGCGAAGAGTTGCGGCTGAACAAAGTCGAAACGATGGCACTGGCGGCAGAGCAAAAGGGCCTCATCGAATTGGCGGGAAGGCTGCGCGCGGCCGAAGCTGAATTGTCGGGCAAGGAATTGGCGGCCGCGCGGCGTGCCCGGTTCGAAGCCGAGGCGCTGGCGCAGGCCCGCGCCGAGGCAGAGGCCAAGGCGGCCGCCGAGGCGGCGCGGGAGCGTGCGCAGGCAGAGGCGGCGCTGATCGTTCAGTTGCGGGAGCGCGCCCAGCTGCAAGGCCTGCTGGAACAGAATTTCGGGTTGAACCAGCCCCGTGCCACCGATGCCGGTGCGACCTTCAGCGCGCTGGCGGCCCGTGCGGCCGAGGAAGAAGCGCAGGCCCTGCGGTCGGCTACCCTCGCCCACCAAATGTTCGAGGCGCGGGTTAAGGCGGGCGTGACCGCGATGCGGGAGCATGAGGCGGCCGAGATTGCCGCGACGCGGGAACATGAAAACATGGCGTTCGGGGACCAACCTCCGAGGGGGCGCGCGCCACCGATGGCGGTGCGACCTTCAGCGCGCTGGCGGCCCGTGCGGCCGAGGAAGAAGCGCAGGCCCTGCGGTCGGCTACCCTCGCCCACCAAATGTTCGAGGCGCGGGTTAAGGCGGGCGTGACCGCGATGCGGGAGCATGAGRCGGCCGAGATTGCCGCGACGCGGGAACATGAAAACATGGCATCGGCGGCCGAGCGGCTGCGCGCGTCGATCGATCCGGCCTATGCCGCCCAGTCCCGGTTCAACAAGGAAATCGGAGATGCGCGCAAACTCGTTTCGGCGGGCGCGATCGGACTGGACGAATATGCGGCCAAGCTGCGGATGGAACAGCGACCCGGACGTCGAGTGCGTCACCTGCGAGTTGAACGCCGTCCTTCACCTCGACCNTATGCCGCCCAGTCCCGGTTCAACAAGGAAATCGGAGATGCGCGCAAACTCGTTTCGGCGGGCGCGATCGGACTGGACGAATATGCGGCCAAGCTGCGCATGGAACAGGCGCTGCTGGACCGCGTGACGGCTTCGCATGAGGACATGACCGAGGCGCAGCGCCTGACCGCCTATGAGACGCTGAACCTCACGCGCAATCTGGCTGACGTGGGCGTGACCGCCTCCATGGGCATGGACCCGTTCATGATCCTTGTGCAGCAGGGACCGCAAATTTGGGATGTTTTTCAGCAGATTGAGGCGCGCGGGGGCAGCGCGGCCGCCTCGATGCGCCAGCTGGGGCAGGACGTGCTGAAATATGTCGTCGACGGCTTTGCCAAGATCGCGCCCTATCTGACGCCCACCAATGTGCTGCTGGCGGGCACGGCTCTGGCCGCCGTCGCGGCGGTTCGTGCGCTGGGCGAATATGGCATCGCCATGCAGCGGCTGGAGGGTGTCGCGGCCGGACTTGGCCGCACCTCCGGCCAGACGGCGCAGCAGCTGGAGACGTTCGCCGAGGCCGCCGCATCGGCGGGCAATCGGTCGCTGTCGGCCACCCGCGATAG